>JAHJIQ010000044.1 GCA_018823285.1 Pseudomonadota bacterium | reverse complement strand
GTGCCAGATGGCATACATCTTGGAACCGTCAGAGGTGGCACGAAGCTGGCATTCACCTTGTTCTTCCTCGCCATGGGCCAGGAAGTCGTACCGCCATACTATTTCGCCCTGTTCCCAGTTTTCGGAATTGCCTTCCGGATTGACATTCCAGGGGATTTTCAGGAAGGTGTCGCCATAGTTTTCTGAACGCGTATAGTAGACATCCTTTGGTGGAGCTTCCGGAGTGATCTCTTCGCCACCCGTGGAAGTTACGTTGCTATTTGCGCCCCAGGCAATGAAGAAGACATTGTTCTGGTAGGTATCTTCCACAAACTCCATCTCCGGCAAGGCAGAATCACGCCCATCGAGGGGTCTGACCGGTGGGGTCGCCCCGACTCGCGGATCTCCGGATGTCTGCTTGTTGTTCGGGAAGCTCGAGATGTTTCTTGCTGGTTCGAATGCACCGGCAGCATATGGAGTGCCGGTAACTACACACTCAGGATCATCCGGGGCACACCAGTCAACACAGTCGGGATCAATTCCGGCCGGTGGGGTGTTGCCTGAACCGTCTTCGTCGGGGACAGTCGGGTCACTCCGCCATTCCGGGCAGATATTGACACCGTTTCCTGCCGGATTGGTTGTCCAGGTCTGACCGCCGTCAAATGATTTTCTGATGTAAAAGTTGTAGCGGTCATGACCATTACGGCCTGCCGCCCAGTTTGGCGAAAAGGCATACGCGGCCAGCAGAAAATCTCCACGAATGAAGCCGCGATGACTCCTGGCATTGGAGTACATGCCGGAGATTCCGGGGGTTAATCCGTCGATGGCACCAAATGATTCATCCCCCAGGTTGTATGGGTTCTGGTTCCACATCAGGACCTTTTCGGTACCATACATATCGTCGGTCGGGTCCTCTGGGGTGTCATCTTCAGGCCCTGCATCCACAGAGTAGAGAATGTCGGAACTAGTCAGGTTGATATGATCCCGGCGCAGATACCCGTTATTCGGGTCAGTGAATGTGCCACCGCAGAGACGGTCGCCATAAGCCTCACCCCAGGCGTTGCAGTTGTATCCGACAACACCGTCTCCGGGACAGCCAGGCAGGCTGAAGGTCTGGTCGAGATATGAGTTGCATTCAAAATTAGCGAATTTGTATGGATTGCCGGTGTCACCAGCGGGTTTGACGACGCGACGGATAAAAACATCCGCAGGGCGTCCCTGGCCTTCCTGACCTTGCTTGTAGATAATCGCGCCAAGGGTCCCGGTGGTCCCTCCATCAGCTTGCATCCGCCCTGTCGATTGAACCAGAAAACGTGTCCGTCTGGCGATCTCGGTGCGATATTGCAGAAGCAGGTTCGGATCAGGGTTCCCTTCGGCGTTATCAAAATAGATCGGTATCGGTTGGCCCGCTTCACAGGTGCAGGTCGGGTTGTCGATCTCGTCGCAGTAGTTCGGGTATAGTCCACCGCAGAGGGCCGGCAGATTGATGATGTGCCCTGCACTTATCAGATCCGGCTGAGTGTAATCAAAGCTGTGATAAATGACGTTCTTGCCCATATCCTGCTTAACCGGTTTGTCGGCACCGCTGTCTTCATTGACTTCGGCAATTGTCAGAGGATCCACGTCATGACTATCTGCCAGGGTTTCTCCCATACCTTTGGTTTCTTCATAAGAAATCAGGGCCCAGGCACTCTTGGTCCCGTCTGGCTTCGTATAAGGCTGGAGTGAAATGTTCGCCCGGGAGGCACTGACGTCGCCATCAAGGAGCCGCCCATCCGAAGTGATACATACCGTCTTATCTGCATCAGCAGAATTCAGGAAATGATACCACCTTTCATGATTAGCGGTACCTGGCAGTGCTTCCAGAACATCCAGATTGCTTCCTGTCGTATCGCAAAGATCCAGCTTGTCCCAGTAATAACTGTAGAGGTCGTCGGTTTTGGCGAGATAGGCATAGCGCTTGGTTCCGGTGGCATTGCCATGTTCAACCGTAAGAGGGTCAACAGGGACATAGCTGCCGTCAACAACGAGTGGCAGGCCTCCGCTATCCAGCTCTACTTTCAGGGTGTCGGTGTTCACCATGTCGTTGTCAGAGAGTCTGACCGGCAACGAAAAGGGGACCATGGCCTTTGGCCGGCCGATGCCCGGACGTTCCTCGTCCGGAGTACCTCCGGGGATAAAGTTCTCATCGATCATGGCGAAATTATCGGGGGTTATATATGAGTACCAGATATCGGTCTTGTGGTTGGAAATCGCGCCGCTCCATCCTTCTCCCGGCCCTTTACCTTTACCGGGTCGTAACCCCTTGGGATCTTCCTGCCAGACAATAGCAAAACCGGCCCCGCGGGTACCTCCCATCATCGGGATAAAAGCGTCGCGGCGGCCTGAAGTAAGTCTTTCCGGTTTAAACCAGACGATTTCGCCAACTTCCAGAGTTTCAATCTCGGGAGTCGCCGGATCGTCCTGATATAACGAGGCATAGTTGCCGGAATCTATATCGGCCTGGGTCAGAATCACTCCCCGGGCTGCCCACAGACAGCTGTATGGAATTTCACCTATACCCAAATCGGCGACATCATCGACTTCGTCGTAGTTCACTGATCCCTGGTGTCCGCTGACGCCCCAGATGTCGTTGACATAATAGGCATCATCATATGGATAATCAGGCTCGCAGACCTCGGTGCCCTGCTCGGCATCACCGCGACAGACAATTTGGCAGCCTGTTTCCGGTGTCTCTACCTCAGGGGTGTCGGGATTGTCGCAGGTGGTGATGGAGTAGCGGGGATTGCCGCCACGACAGAATGGTGATACCCAGGAAACCAGAATCATGTTGTCGATAATCTTCAACTGCGGTTTGCGTGAAATTCCAGGGAATGGTTCGCCGGTTTCCAGGTCAAATGAAGACAGATCGGCCATTCTGGAAATATTCATTCTTTTCCAGGTGGCACCGTCATCACGGGAGATTGCTGTGAAAATGTCATCGGAGAAACGATGGGGATCAAAGGCAGTTGTGACGTTGGAGGCATTCAGATCAATACTCTGTTCATAGGTCACCAGTATCGGTTTGGCGATTTCCCGACATTCGATCATGGTGATCACACAGTCCTCCGTTTCACGAGGATCACATTCTGCGGCGGCCGGATCACCTCCAAGACGCCACTCTTCGTACGGCACACCTTCCTCACCCTCATCATATATGCCATTTGCATTTGTATCACAGAAAGACGGGGTGCCGTCTGCTCTCTCACCCGGGAAATAAACTGGCATTATTTCAAGTTTCTGTTGGGTGGCGGCAAGGTCCGCCTCTTTTGACACATTTTTTCGGAAGATGCCGCTGGCGCTGATCCCGGCTTCCAGGTTGGCCTGGGCTTCGGCCGAGGTAACAGCCGAAAGGGTCACGCCACCCACGCCGTTGCAGTTTGCTATGGCAGAATCAGCCAGGGTGTCCACCAGAGCCGAATCAGCAAAATCGATGTTGGTCAGGCCCATGGTTGTGACGACCCCCTGAAAGCAGGCGGCAGTTTCCGGACTGATCACGATGGATCCGGCATCGTGTTTGCCATCGCCGTCAAGGGTTTGCAGGATTTTGGCTACACCGACAACGCTTGAATCGGCGGTGTCTTTACCGCTAAACAAGTCAAGAGGAGAAAGCTTATGGGCTGCCGTGGCGGTGCCGAGAAGAACATTTCCTATATAGAAACTGACGTCTTCTCCAGGAAAGAAAACAAATCCTCCCTGTTTGCCGGTTTCATCGGGACCGGTGGTGCCATTTTGAGTCGGGCCGCTATAGGTGAGTCCCTGGACCGGGCCGTCGATGAACTGGCCACGTTTGGGGTGGGTGATCAGATAATCGAAGTACCAGGAATTCTGGTGATCATTGAGAGGGTATGGTCCGTAACTCCAGGCTCCCAGGCGGTCACCGTAGGCCGAGGCCAGCAGATCGTTATCCTCACAGGCTGCTTCGCAGGCCAAGTTGCAGGTTTCAGCGCAAACCAGATCCTCAAGACAGGTTGCCTGGCAGGTTCCTGCGCAGTCGGCCATGCAGGTGTCGACAAAAGCCTCGGTTTTGATAACCTCGGCATGGACTGCACCGAAGCGTATCCTGTTGTCCTGTCCCCAGCTGAAACCGAGGTCTTCTTTAAGGTCGAGAACAAAAGTGTGCTGAGGAACGCCGGTGTCTTTTTTGTACTCAACCTTCCAGGGAAACTGGCCCGGTTTCGGGTTACCTTTTTTAGTGGTCGGTAGCAGATTGATATCTTCTCCGGCAAAAACGTGGGCCTCCTTAAGCAGCAGACCCTCCAGAGGTGTGATCTGGATGATGAGGTTTTTGGGAGAATTCCAGACCGAGACGGTGCCGATCTGGATCTGACTGCCCCTGGTGACCAGAGGAACATCATATCTGCCGGGACCTCCGTAAGCCTGGGCGAAAGTGGTGATTAACAGAAGCGTCGATAGAAGCAAAAACAGTTGAGCTGAAAATAATCCTGAATACTTGCTGCAGAAAACTTTCATCATATTCCCTCCTCATTTAACCAGCTTTTACAGGGATTTTATTTCTCAGTTTTCATGTGTTTCATTTGAAGATTGGTATGAAGTGAAGGATTTTTAAGGGGGAGGGCGAGATTTCATCGTGATATTTTTTTTCATGGCTCCCTCCGATTTAAGGTTTAGATACCCGAACTCCTCTCGCATGCTTGTAAAGCAACACCCATGCCAGTTCATCATCAAGGAACAAATACCTGCAGTCCGTTGGTGTGAAAGAAAAGTGAAATTGAGAGATTGGGGAGAGCGGGAAGAGAAGTGTTCAGTTTTTGCGCAGGCACGCAAAAACTGAACACTGAGAGAGGTGTCTGGTGAAAGCGTTCTTCTCAGCGGCCGAGAATTTCGTCTACTTCTTCCTGAGTGAGATACTGAGCTTCATAGTTGCCTGCTCCGATAATACTTTCGATATTTCTTACATAAGCACGTAAATGGCTTTTCGAGCCGTCGAGCAGGTTGTTATAACTTCGGATCAACGATTTGTTATCTGTGTAGAGTAACCCGCATTCCCCTAAGTCTATTCCATTATCGGTATCAACGATAACATCGGGGCAGTTGACGATATCGTTCAGGTCAAGTTCTTCAATGAAGGCCCCAACATAGAGGGCTTCCAGCAGGTTTGTTTTCCCCCAGTCTACCAGTTCGGTGAATTTTTCGAGAAAATACCAGCCGTACTCTGCCCCGGTAAACACTCCGACGGTGTCATCGGTGCTTGGATCAGGAATATTGTACTGTGCCAGTTTGTCCCGCATGGATGCAGTGTGGTTTTCCTCGGAGGAGACAATGTTGCTGAAAGTAGCAACATCAGGGTAAAGAGCTCCCAAAGTTATATAGACATCACGGGCCAGTTTTTCCTCTTCTCTCATGAAAATCAGATGAGACGTCTCTCCCCCGTCAAGCTGGCTGCTGGGGGCGGCCAGGGCAGGAATATACACAGCCGGAAGAATCAAAAGCGAAACAACAAGAGAGATGATCGATTTTTTAATCATTTTTCAAATTCTCCATACCAAACGTTTTGAGGCATTTCTGCCGGCATTAAAACGAACTTCCACATTCAGTTCACGTTCGGGAATCGGATTGGTTACATGTATCCATGATATTTTTATTTTAAGACGGCAAAAAGATTATGGAGGACATCGAAGATCTGTATCGGGATTTATTATCAGACAGGAGATGGGGGAAGACGATGAGTGTATGGTTAATGAGAGTCTTTTTCTCTGCGTGATGGTTTGAGATAATAAGAGGAGATTTTTTTGCGGAGGGTATTCGGGCAGATTTGCAGCTGTTTGGCAGTTTTTAGAATATTCCAGCGAGAATTTTCCAGCACCAGGCTGATATGATTTTTTTCGGCACACGCCAGGGAGAAATCGCTGACGGAAGCAGGATGAGATGCAGGAGACTTCCAATGGGTAAAATCCAGATCTTCAAGGGTCAACAGGTTGCGGTGGGTCAGGGCAATTCCGTTGGTCAGTATATTCTCGAGTTCCCGGATGTTGCCTGGCCAGAAGTGCTGGTTGAATTTTTCCAGGACTTCCTTTTCCACGGCGTGGACCTGGTGGCCCAGTTTATGGCTGATTCTTGCCAGCAGGTAACCAACCAGAAAAGGCATGTCTTCCTGACGTTCCCGGAGGGGTGGGAGCTGAAGGTG
>JAHJIQ010000043.1 GCA_018823285.1 Pseudomonadota bacterium | reverse complement strand
GATAATAAAAGGGTTTTGGCGATTTGTTCGAGCCTTTGTTCCACAAGAAGCCAGAAGCCAGGAGTCAGAAGCCAGGAGAAAAGCTTTAAAATCAGTCATTCTGGCTCCTGGCTTCTGGCTTCTGAATTCTCATCATGAAATACCGCTCTGTCTCTGAACCATTTTATGACATCAATCCAATAACATAAGACAAGTCAGAAAGTTGATTTTAAACTTGCATTTGAAAATTAAAATATTGAATGATGGTATAGTAGGAGTGGGGAGATGTCTTTTCCAAAAGATAACGAGGCAGGGCTGTCCCTCAAGCTTAATTGATTTCCTGCCCGGGGAGAGTCGGGGCGCTGCTGTCAGGAGAGGAGATCCGGCCGATTCCCGGCAATTTATATGATCTGTGCTCCCATGAGGTGGATGTTATGCCCGAACCCGCATCCTGCAGATTGCGTCCGATGTCTCGCCGGCTTGTCTTCTATGGCGTCCTGTGGCTCATTCTCAGCAAGGGGGATCTGAACAGCTGGCCCTTTGCGGTGGCCGCTGTTCTGCTCTCTTCCTGGATCAGTATACATCTGACCGGTGCGGGAAATTGTCTGATCAGACCGGTTGCTCTCCTGCGGCATCTTCCTTGGTTTTTCTGGAAATCCTTTGTCAGCGCTGTTGATGTCATGGTCCGGGTCCTGAATCCGAAACTCCCCATCTCTCCAGGTCTTATCCTCTATCCTCTCACCCTTACCCGCGATGGCCCGAGGGTGTTGCTTGCCAATTGCATTACTCTGCTGCCGGGGACCATCTCTGCCAGGTTTGGTGAGGATCACCTGATTGTTCACACTCTGGACACCACTCTGCCGGTGGAGGAATCCATTAAAAATCTCGAAAGAATGATCGGGGCTGTTTTTCGGGATGAGATTTCCGTTCAGGAGGAGTTTCCGTGATGACGGACTTTTATGTGGGTGTGGCCCTTATTCTGCTGTTGACCGTGGTCGCCGGTCTTATCCGTGTCCTCCGAGGGCCGACGGCTGCCGACCGGATGATGGCTGCCCAGCTTTTCGGCACCTGCGGGGTGGCGATTCTCCTGCTCCTGACCCGGGGTTCGGGGCAGCTGATTTTTGAAGATGTCGCTCTGGTCTTTGCCTTGCTGGGCGCATTGTCCACTGTGGCTTTTGTCCGGCGGGCCTGGAAGGCTGGAGATTTGAAATCTGATACGGAGGGGCTGAAATGAGAGAGCTGGCCGGGATGATGCTGATTGTTTTCGGTATTCCGTTTTTCCTTTCCGGGACCATTGGCCTGCTCCGGTTGCCCGATATCTATACCCGGCTGCATGCCCTGACCAAGGCCGATAATATCGGTCTTGGTTTTGTGGTTCTCGGGCTGGCGGTCCAGGCCACCAGCTGGCTTGAGGTTGTGAAACTTCTGCTCATCTGGTTTCTGGTCCTTCTGGCCGGCGCCACTTCCTGCCATCTGGTTGCTGATGCGGCATTGCAGAGAAATATCAGGCCCTGGACAAAGGAGTGAAGATGATTGCCGGATTTTTTGATCTTATTCTCTGTCTGACCCTTGTCTGGCTTGCCTGGCACGTGCTTTCCGGCCGGGACCTTTTCACGGGGGTGGTTCTGTTCATCTCATTCGGCCTGCTGATGGCTCTTGGCTGGGTGCGTCTCCAGGCCCCTGATGTGGCCCTGGCGGAGGCGGCGATCGGTTCCGGCCTTACCGGGGCCCTTTTTCTTTCGGCCCTGCGGCGCATGAAGAGTGCTGTTCGAGGTGAAAGGAGGCTTGATCGTGACGAAGGGCGGGAAGATGAAGGACGACGCTAAGAAAGCCGCATGGCGAAGAATTCTTGCTTCATCTTTGGGCCTGGTCATGCCGGTGGCGCTGTTTGCGGTTCTTGCCTGGGGATATCTGGCCCCGGGGACCCGGTCATCCGGATTGGCCCGGCATGTGGATGAGGCCCTGGCCGAGAGCGGGGTGGAGAGCAGGGTGACGGCCGTTCTCTTGAACTATCGGGCCTATGACACCCTGCTGGAATGCTTTGTCCTGTTCCTGGGGGTAGCCGTTGTGTGGTCGATGCGTCCTTCCCGGTCCGCGGGGTCGGACTCTCCCGCCGATCCGGTCCTGTTGTCACTGGTACGCCTTCTTGCGCCTTTTCTGGTCCTGATCGGAATCTACCTTTTATGGGCCGGCAGCAGTCAGGCCGGTGGCGCATTCCAGGCCGGGGCGATTTTCGGGGGAGCCGGTGTCTTGCTTCTTCTGACCTCATCGCGGCTGTTGTCGATCCTCCCCGGGAAACTGCTTTCCCCGGGGATCTGTCTGGGGCCGTTTTTTTTCCTGCTCGCCGCTTTCGGAGCCATGGCGCTCGGCGGAAATTTTCTTGAATATCGCCGGGAATCGGCCGCCATGATTGTTATCGCCCTGGAGGTGATGGCCGCCTTTTCCATCGGCCTTTCCCTGGCGGTTTTTTTTGGCGGCAGCCACCCTGAAGAATCCTGCGAAAGCAGAAGCGGCGGGGGGATTTCTCCCGGCGAGGGAGAGGAGTCATGAATCTTTCGCCTGCCATTGTCTATGGTCTGACCGGCCTGGCACTTTTCGTGGTCGGACTGGGTGGGCTAATCTCCTGTGCTCAGCTGATGCGGAAGATCCTGGCGGTCAATATCATGGCCAGCGGGGTCTTTTTGTTTCTGGTCACCATTGCTTACGGGGAGGGCGTTGTCATCGATCCGGTCCCCCACGCCATGGTTCTCACCGGAATCGTGGTGTCGGTGAGTGCTACCGCCGTGGCCCTGATCCTGGCCTGCCGGGTGCAGGAAACGGCCAATATTCACGATCTTCACCGGAGAAGAGCCCGGAGAGGTGAAAGATGATCAGCCTCTTGCTTCAGGCCGACTGCTGGCTCATCCTGCCCATTATTCTGCCGCTGTCCGGGGCGCTGGTTTCTTTTCTGCGTAAAAGTCGCCCCCGGTGGCCGGGGCTGATTTTTTCCCTGCTTGCCTCGCTGGCCGGAGGTTCCCTGGCCTGGAAGGTAATGCTGCACGGGGCGGGCCGGTATGATCTGGGAGGGTGGCAGCCGCCTCTGGGCATTTCCCTGCGCGCAGATGGCCCGGCGGTGCTGATGGTGCTGATGACGGCGGTCACCGGTTTGGCCATCAGTATTTACGCCGGAGGGTATTTCAGGAGCCGGATCGCCGGAAGGGAGGGTGACCGGCGCCATGTCATTCAGGAGCGTTTTTTCTGGCCGTTGTGGCTGCTGCTGTGGGGGGCGCTGAACGGACTTTTTCTGAGCGGTGATATTTTCAACATGTACATCACCCTGGAGCTTGTCGCCCTGAGCAGTGTCGGACTCACCGCCCTCTCCGGCAAGCCCGCCTCGCAGGTGGCGGCCATGCGCTATCTGCTGGTCTCGCTGCTGGGCTCTTTGAGTTTTCTGCTCGGAGTGGGTTTTCTCTATAAGGTCTATGGCACTCTCGAGCTTGCCGCCATTCAGGCCGTCATCTCTCTTTCCCCTCCGGTCGGGGTGGCGATGACCATGATCAGTGTCGGCCTGATGCTCAAGACCGCACTTTTCCCCTTTCATTTCTGGCTGCCGCCGGCCCATGCCAATGCGCTCGCCCCGGTGAGCGCCATTCTCTCCGCCCTGGTCATTAAAGGCGGCTGGTACCTGTTCTTCCGTTTCTGGCAGGGGTTGATCCCATTGATCGGGGATAGCGGCGGGTTGGTGGTGGCCGCTCTTGGCGGGGGGGCCATCATCTGGGGGGCGTTCCAGGCGTTTTCCCAGCAGCGCCTGAAGATGCTGGTCGCCTACTCCACGGTGGCCCAGATCGGCTACCTGTTTGTTGTTTTCCCGCTCTTGGCGGGTGGAGGCGGGCAGGGAGCTGCCGCGCCCTATTATTTTGCCATTTCCCACAGCTGTGCCAAGGGCGCCATGTTTCTTGCCGCAGGGACCATCTTTCTGCAGATGGGCCACGATCGCATCCGGGACCTTGACGGGGTCAGGCAACTGTTGCCGAAAACCGCCTTTGCCTTCGCTCTGGGGGGGCTCAGCCTGATCGGTCTGCCGCCCACCGGCGGGTTTATTGCCAAGTATATGTATCTGAGTCTGGCCGTCGGGCAGGGCCGCTGGCCGCTGCTCCTGCTTCTGGTGATGGGAAGCGGACTCACCGCGGCTTACATCTTCCGCGCCGTGGCCCATATCCTCAGCCCGAAAATGGTCAGCGGGAGCCGCCAGGCGATTGTTGCACCCGGTATGGAGTGGAGCGCCCTGGCGCTCGCCCTGGTCGCGATCATTCTTGGCTTTATTGCCTCTCTGCCGCTGGCCGTACTTCAGGTGACGGGATGATCCGGCAGAACTGGCTGCTGATCATGATTCTCCTCAGTTCCCTGCTGCCGGGACTGGTGATTTTCAGCCTTGCCGAGTCGAGACGGGGAATGCGGACCTGTCTGAACCTCTTCGGCGCCATTGCCAAAATGGTCCTGGTGCTGGTCATGATTGTCGGGATTACCAGGGGGCAGCGCTTCGAGTTTCATCTTGCCATGCTGCCCGGCCTTGACCTCGTCCTGAGGGCGGACCCTCTTTCCGCCCTCTTTGTGACCCTGTCGAGTATCCTCTGGCTCTTGACCACCATCTATGCCATCGCCTACCTTGAGAATTCGCCGAACCGCAGCCATTTCTTCGGATATTTCAGTCTCTGCGTCACCGTGACCATCGGCATTGCCCTGGCTGGAAATCTGCTGACCTTTCTCTTCTTTTTTGAAATGCTGACCCTCTGTACCTATCCGCTGGTGGTGCACCGGGGGACTGCCGAGGCGATGGCGGCCGGCAGGGTGTATCTGATCTATACCCTGGGAGGGGGGGGTCTCCTCTTCCTCGGCGTGGTCTGGCTGAATAGCCTGGTCGGGTCGGTTGATTTCAGCAGGGGGCAGCAGCTCGCACCTTTTGTCCGGAGTCATGGCCTGACGCTAAAGATCATCTTTTATCTGCTTCTCGCCGGGGTGGGGGTGAAGGCGGCCCTTTTCCCGCTGCACAGCTGGCTGCCGCAGGCGATGGTGGCGCCTGCGCCGGTGAGCGCTCTCCTCCATGCGGTGGCGGTGGTCAAAGCGGGCGCCTTCGGTATTATTCGGATCGTCCTCGATGTATATGGCCTGGAAACGGCAGCGCATCTGGATCTCCTCTTTCCGCTGATGGTTCTCGCCACCGTCACCATTATCTACGGCTCGATCCATGCCCTCAGGCAGGACAACCTCAAGCACCGGCTGGCCTTTTCCACGGTCAGCCAGGTGTCGTATATCGCCCTTGGGATCAGTATCGGCAGTCCGCTTGCGATCATGGGGGGAATGGTCCATCTGGTCCATCAGGGGTTGATGAAGATCACCCTGTTCTTCTGTGCCGGAAATGTTGCCGAGACCCTTGGTGTTCACGAGATCAGCCGGATGAATGGCGTGGGGCGGCGACTGCCGCTCACCATGGCCGCCTTTACCCTTGCGGCGATGGGGATGATCGGCCTGCCGCCGATGGCCGGATTTGTCAGCAAGTGGTATCTCGGGCTGGGCGCTCTTGCCCGGGGGGAGGGGTGGCTGATCGGGGTGCTGGTGGTTTCCAGCCTGCTGAACGCCTTCTATTTTCTGCCGATAATTTATGCGGCCTGGTTCAAGGAAGAGGAGGGAGAGTGGCCCGTTGATTCCGGAAAGGCGGGCCCCCTGGAGTGCCACTGGATGCTGATCGCCCCTCCGGTGATCACCGCCGTGGTTTCCCTGCTGGTGGGGTTATTGGCCAACAGCAACCTGAGCCCGCTGGCCTGGGTCCGGTTCATTGTCCGCACGGGGTACGGCCTGTGATGACGACCGAACTCCTGTTCAACGAACAGCTGCAGATTCTCCTTCTTTCCCTGGTGCCCGGGCTGCCCCTTGCTGCGGCCCTTGCCCTTCTGGTCCGCCCCCTGCGGAAAGTCGCCCTGAAACTGGCCCCCTGGTCGGCAGTGCCGGCGCTGGCGGTGGCCCTGTTTCTTGGACCCGGGATTGATCTTGAGGTCGCCTGGTTTTTTATGGGAGGGCGGATGGGGCTTGATCTGGTCGGGCGGAATTTTCTTCTGCTGGCCGCTCTGGTCTGGCTGCTGTCCGCCTTTTTCGGGCAGGGGTATCTGGCCCATGATCAGAGGCGATATCGGTTCTACTTCTTTTTTCTGCTCTGCATGGGCTTTAATTTCGGGTTGATTCTGGCCAGGGATATGCTCGGGTTCTATCTTTTCTTCTCGCTCATGAGTTTTTGCGCCTATGGTCTGGTGGTCCACACGAGAAGCCGGGAAGCGCTCCGGGCCGGCAGGGTGTATATCATTCTGGTCATGCTGGGAGAGGTGCTTCTCCTTTCAGGGATGCTGGTGATGGCTGGCGATCTGACCGATCTTGAGCTGACGACCATTGCCGGAAGCAGGCCGGATTCCTTAGGCCTGCTCCTGCTGCTGGTCGGTTTCGGGATCAAGGCCGGAGCCCTGCCGCTCCATGTCTGGCTCCCGCTGGCCCATCCGGTTGCCCCGGCCCCGGCAAGTGCGGTGCTGAGCGGGGTGATGATCAAAGCCGGGCTTCTCGGCTGGCTTCGTTTTCTGCCCACAAGTCTTGATACTGCGATGCCGGGATGGGGAATGGCGTTCGTGGGGATCGGTTTCCTGGCGGCCTTTTACGGGGTTGCGGTCGGCCTCTGCCAGCAGGACCCGAAAACGGTTCTGGCCTATTCGAGCATCAGTCAGATGGGGGTGATGACCGCCATCGTCGGCTGCGGGCTCCTTGCGCCGCAGCTCTGGCTGCCGGTCACCGGCGCGGTCTGTCTCTATGCCCTCCATCACGGCCTTGCCAAGGGGTCGCTCTTTCTCGGGGCAGGGGTCGCGAAACTCCGCCCCGCATCGGGATCGTCCCGGTGGTGGCCGGGCGCCCTTTTGCTGCTGCCCTGTCTGGCCCTGGCCGGCTTTCCTCTGACCGGCGGCGCCATTGCCAAGCTTGCGGTCAAAGAGATGAGTCATGGCCTGCCGCCGGGATGGATGAAGCTCTTTGCTCTTCTTCTTCCCCTCTCGGCGGTGGCGACCACGATGCTTCTCTACCATTTCCTGGCGCGGATCCTGCAGTCATCGGGCGGAGATGGACGAATCTGTCCTCCACCGATGATCACGGCCTGGATTGTCTCGGTCCTGTTAGGTGGGGGGATCCTCTGGGTGTGGCCCCCTGGAGAGAGCGGCGCGTTTTCCCCGCTCGCGCCTGCGATTCTCTGGCAGGGGCTCTGGCCGGTCGCGCTCGGTTGCGCCCTGATGGTCTGCATTGGCCGGATCAGAGAGGGGAAAAAGCGTTGCACCCTCCCGGCCGGAGATATGCTGTGGCTTTTCTCCGGGCGAAGCTTTGGGGCTGCAGGATTGTGGCGGAGGAGTCGTGAGAAGATGCGGATGGCCGAAGCTGCTGCCGGGTGGTGGAGTCCGGTCGATCCCTGGGCAATCTTAGATCGGGGGCGGCAGGTGGAGAAAAAGCTTCTTCGATGGTCGGTGGTCGGTTTTTGTTACCTGTTGCTCTGCTTTGTTCTCCTTTCTTTGTTGCTCAGGATGTGAGTTTCAGCCGGGAAGTGTTACTTCTGATCGGGCCTTTGTTCCTGCTTCAAACGCCAGTTTAAGGCCTGCCGGGTAATGCCGAGCATCTCGGCGGCGAGACGCTGGTTGCCGCCGGTCCGGATCAGGGCCTCCCGGACCAGGAGTTCGGAGGCCTCCTTCAGGGTCGGGAGGGTCTTGAGGGGTGAGAAGGGGGTGGAGCCTAAGGATTCAGGAGCAAACTCTTCACTGAAGGACCCCGTCCGCTGCCGAATATAGTTTTTGAAGTTGTCCATGCTCATGGTGCCGCCGGGGTGCCGGCTTGCACTATCGACCACCATGCTTCGTAACTCCCTGATATTTCCTGGAAAGTCGTAAGTCGAGAGCAGCAGCGGCAACTCCCTCGGGATGTTCGGCTGGGGACGATTGAGTGATTCCGCCGCTTCTGCCAGAAAATGATCGAGCAGGATCGGCAGATCGTCGAGTCTTTCCCGCAGCGGCGGAACATGGACATGGTGGGTCTGCAGCCTGAACAGCAGGTCGCGGCGAAATGTCTGATCGTGATGGATTTCGTCGAGGGAGCGCAGGGTTGCAAAGATCATCCGGCAGTCGGTCCGCTTGGGCAGGTCCGAGCCCAGGGGGTGGTATTCCCGCTCCTGGAGTAAACGAAGGAGTTTTATCTGGGAGGAGGTGGGCAGATCACCGATCTCGTCTAAAAAAAGAGTCCCGCCGCCGGCCTGTTCGATCAGGCCCGGTCTGGCCTGATCGGCCCCGGTGAAAGCCCCTTTACAATGACCGAACAAGGTGTCGGCGAGCATGGTTTCGTCAAGGCTTGCAATATTGATCGGCACGAACTTGCCCTTTCGGCCGCTCAGTTCATGGATCGCTTTGGCAACAAGCTCCTTGCCGACCCCGGTCTCCCCGGTGATCAGCACCGGTTCATTGGTTGCCGCCACCGTTTCAATATACTGAAAGACGGCCCGCATCCCTTTGTTGTGGGTGATGATGGACGCGAAGGCTTCCGGGTGATCGAGGGTGTCATTCAAGAAACGCTGTTTCAAGGAAGCATGCTCATGGCGGAGGCGGCCAAGGTCGATGGCCCTTTTCACTCCTCCGACCAGGCGGTCTTCCTCGGTCATCTTGGTGAAAAAGTCGTAGGCGCCGAGTTTGATGCAGTTGACCGCCGTTTCCAGCAGATCAAGGCCGGTCACGATGATGATCGGCACCGCCGGATGTTGCTCGGCAATCAGGGGGAGAAGTTCCTCGCCGGAGATTTCCGGCATGGTCAGGTCGAGGACCACGGTGCTGACCGGTTGCCCGGCAAGAATGCCGAGTACCCGGCGGCCGTCGTTGCAGGTCAAGATGTTGGTGATCCCTGCGGAGCGCAGAACCAGGCTGAAGCTATTGAGCCAGCTCTCCTCATCGTCAACCAGTAATACCGGTGTTGCCGGAAATCCGTTTCCTTGATTATGCATGGTCTTCCTCGCTGATCGTTGACCCGGCGCTCGCACTGGTCGGAAAGGAGACGGTGACCGTGGTCCCTTTTCCTTTCTGCGAAGTGATGTGCATGGTGCCGTTGTGCTCTTTGATGATTCCCGCTGAAACCGACAACCCGAGGCCGGTGCCGCCGGTGTTCCGTTTGGTGGTGAAAAAGGGGTCGGTGAGTTTGTTGATTGATTCAGGGGGGACGCCGCACCCCTCATCGCTGACCCGGATATAGACGGTGTTGTTCTCCGCCCCGGTTTCAACGGTGATCGCGCTCCGGTTGTTCTCCAGGGCGTCACAGCTGTTCTGCAGCAGATTGATCAGCACCTGCTCCAGACGCTGGCTGTTCCCCTTGATCGGCGGGATGTTCCGGGAAAGGCTGACCGTGAAGTTGTCGGTGCTGTTCTTCAGGAGGTTGCCGGTCAGGCGGATGGCGGTTTCGCAGATGTCGTTGATATTCACGCGGTCGAGCAGGCTGGTGGAGTCCTGCCGGGCGTAATCTTTCAGGTCCTTGACGATTGCCTTGATCCTTTTCGCGCTTTCATCGAGTTCGTGGAACAGCCTCGGAATCTGTTCGCGCATTTCGCTGTATTCCAGGCCGGCAACGAGGAAATTCCCGTTTTCCGTATAATAGCGCTCCAGGATCGGGCTTACGCTCTGCCAGGATTTGGCGAGCATGGTGGTGTTCAGGAGCGAAATGCTGTTCGGATTGTTGATCTCGTGGGCGACCCCTGAGACCAGAAGCCCGAGGGAGGCCATTTTGTCGGCCTGGATCAGCTGCTGCTGCTGGAGCCTGGTTTTTTCCGTAGCCCATTTCCGTTCGGAAATGTCCCGGATAATCCAGATCGAATGCCAGCGCTCCCTGATTCTTGCTTCAGACAGCGAGAGCTCAATCGGGACTTCGGTGCCGTTCTTCCGGGTGGTGATGAGCTCGATGGTTTCCTTGATCGGGCCATCGCCGGTGTTGCCGGAATGCATCGAGTCTTCCTGCTCGTCGGCAAGTTTCGGCGAGATCAGCCGGTGGATCGCCTTTCCTTCAGCCTCTTCCTTGGTGTACCCGAAGATCTCTTCCGCCGCCTGGTTCCAGAAGGAGATGTTGCCGTCGGGGTCCATGAAGATGATGGCGTCCTGGGCGCTGTTGGTCAGGTTGAGGAAGTTCTCCCGGTTTTCGTTCAGCGCCTTTTCCGCCTCCTGCCGTGCTTTGGCATGGGTGCAATAGTTGGTGGCGAGTCGGGAGAGGTCTTCGGCCATGGCGGTGATTTCCTTCGGCCCGGTCCAGGAAAATCTGAACTCTTCACCATGGTTCAGCACCCGGTCGAGGCCGGAGATGATCTGCGCCCTGATGGTGTCGATCTTTCCGGCAATTGCCCCGGCGACGATGAAGATGATCGCCGAGAGGGCCATGATGATCAGCACGATGTTTTGAATGAGCGAGCGTTTCCAGGCCCGGGCGGCGGTTCGATCAACGGGGGAGCCGATCCACAGCGTCGGTGCCGAACCGTCCAGGAACAGGGGCAGCCAGGCGACAATATAGCCGCTGCCGCTTTCCCAGACCTCGGGTTTGGCGGACAGTAAAAGGGCGGCCAAACCCTGGAAATCTTCCAGCGCGTTGCTGTCTGTTTCCACGGGAAGAAAGGATTTCTCCGGCTGATGGAAATAATAACCGGCCGGGGTGATCCAGTATGAATCACGATATTCCTGCAACAGGATCTGCGGATCAAGGAAGAGGCGGGATTTTATTTGCCGGTCCGCGCCGGATTCCGAGATGACGGTGAGAACCGTCCCGGGGGCAGGTTCCGGGGCGGAATCGGGTGTTGGCGTAAAGGTCCCTTCCTGACGGGCAAGGCTTAAAATCCGGGACCCGGCCGCGTTTTGCAATGAGATGCCGGTTATTGCCGGGTCTTTGGCAAGCCAGGCGGCGATCTGGGCGGTGAGTTCCGCCGGGGGAGGTGCGGCTGCTGAAATGGCCCTGATCCCGGGCAGGCTGAGGATGATCTCAAGCAATTGTCGGCGCTGCTCGATGGCGGCGGCAAGATTTTCGGTTTTTAGTGCTAGACTTGCCCGGGTCTGCTCAAGGCCGGTCTGTTCGTGGCGTTTGATATGCCCGGAAAGGTTGACGGCCACCAGGGTGAGAATGGGCAGGATGCCGAGGGCGAAGGCAACCAGAAATATCTGGGACCGGAGTTTCATCTGTTGTCCATGGTTGAGTATGACGGAACCGGGGTGGTTTCTTCTGCCGTTGACCTTTGTCCGACCCTTTGGTAACATCCCGGCTCGAAATTAAGCCCGTTGTCAATAAATAACCAGATGGATTTGTGAATGGCAAAGAGTAAAAAATCCCAAGGCAAAGAATTTCCGGAAGGCATGGTGCCTCTGGCCGATGCGAAGTTCCGTTTCGCCTGTCATTCGGCGGTGAGCTGTTTCACCCGCTGCTGCCGGAAACTGGAACTCTTTTTGTATCCCTACGACGTCCTCCGCCTGAAAACCCGGCTCGGGATCAGTTCCGAGGATTTCCTGAACCGGTATGCCGGGGTGGTGCAGGGGGGCAACCCCTGTTTCCCGTCGGTGATCATGGTCATGTCGGCCGACGAGGAGAAAACCTGCCCGTTTTTAAATGATGAGGGGTGCTCCGTCTATCCCGATCGCCCTTCGGCCTGCCGGACCTATCCCCTGGAAAGAGCGGTGGACCGCGACACCTCGGGAGGGAGGCCGGAGGAATTTTATTTCATGACCGACCACGACTACTGCAAGGGCCACCAGGAGGAGCGGGAATGGACGGTGAAATCGTGGGTGCGGGACCAGAGCCTGCAATACTTCAACCAGATGGATGATCTCTGGGCCGAACTCGACACCATTTTTGCCGACAGCAGGACCTGGCGCGGCGAGGGTGCGGGCGGGCCGCTCCAGCTTCTGGCCTTCATGGCCTGTTACAACGTCGACCGCTTCCGGCAGTATGTGAACGACCACCAGCTTCTCGAGCAATACAGGCTCGATAAGACCCGGAAAAAACTGATCGAAAAAGATGACGAGGCATTGCTGAAATTCGGCTTCGACTGGCTGAAACTCATCCTCGCCGGCCTGCCGACCCTGCAAAGAAAGTAGGCCGGTCGGCTCCCGAAGATATTGGGTGGTAAGCACCAGTTTTGTTTCCACAGAAAGACCTGCATCACCAGTTGCGCCAATCAGCTTGCCGCGTCAACGCCGCCAACGTTTTTCCCTTCTGCGTTAATGCGCTTTACCAGCGCCCCATTCACATCTGGTTGAGGGATTAATGCAATAGCGCAACCCTCAGCCAAAAAGTGTTGGTTTGAGAGAATAATGCAATAACGCAAGCCTGGCCCGCGGTTATAATAAATTTACATTTCTGGTCAACGGCAATAAATACCACCAAAAAGATAGGCAATCCACATATTCCAATAAAGCCGAGTTGAGCAGCTTGCCTGCACGTACGAGACTTATGCCCGAAGGGTGAAAGTGAGAATT
>JAHJIQ010000042.1 GCA_018823285.1 Pseudomonadota bacterium | reverse complement strand
TTCTCCGATGAGATCTTCTGGATTCTTGTAATCCTTCATCAGGGCATCGAGCAGGTCGTTGGGTATGGTCATTGGTTCCTCCTTTGGTTACTTTTTGTAACCGGCAGAGGCCATTTACACAAAATTTTTTACAGGCTCGATCCACTTGCCAGACTCAAACTGCCCCGAAAGCAAAAATTCAGAGTACGTCCCTTTAACTTTGCTGAATGGGATCGGCTTATTGAACATATCCCTGAATGGTACAGGCCATATTTTCAATTTGCTGTTCGTACAGGGTTAAGACCATCTGAGCAGGTCGCACTTAAATGGATCGCAATTGATGACGAATACATTCACATTGAGTTAAGCCGGGTTGGAAATGAAGAAAAGACAGAGTTAAAGACCGAAGCAAGTCGGAGAATGATCCCCTTGCGTCCTGATCTCGTAAAGATCCTTGAAGACCAGAAGAAGGTCACGAAGGGTCAGAAAAGCGAATATGTATTTTTGAATATGGACGGCAATGTGATCAACCAGACAAATTTAAGTCTGGTCTGGAAGCTGGCATTGGAAAAAAGTGGGCTTCCCTCAAGACGTATGTATGAAACCAGACATACTTTTGCATCTTGGGCGATGACTCTGGGTGAATCACCGGAATGGGTGGCAAGAGTTCTAGGACACGTAGACACATCGATGGTCTACCGGACTTACAGCCGCTATATTCCGAACCTCACAAAGGAAGACGGTTTGAGTTTTGGGAACCAGTTTTGGAAGAGTTGAGGCAAAAAAAATGGACAAATTAGGCACAATGTTAGTCACAATGCGCGAAATTTGTCCAAAATTTTCAACTAACCATTTGAAATGATTAGATATTCTCTGGTGACCCCTACGGGATTCGAACCCGTGATCTTCGGCGTGAGAGGCCAATGTCCTGAACCGCTAGACGAAGGGGCCAGATAATGAAGAAATGGTTTTTAAATAAATAACCGCCTTTTGTCAACCTAATATCATCGGTTTATTTCAGACAATCCCGGCCGAAGGCGATACCCTTTTCAAGATTCGCCGAGTCTTTTTTCATCTCGCCCCGGCTGTCCACACCCCGGACCAAAAGCCCCCCGCCATACCCGATTCCCATGGCATCGCAGGTGTAGATCATGGTAAGGACCGCGCCATCGAAGACCTTTTCCCCCCTGGTGGCGGCGACAGAAACGAGATACCCCTTGCGGTCCGGATCTTCCTGCCACTCCCCTTTCTTTTTGAGCAACCGCTTCCTGTTCCATAAAGCCTGGCACCGATCAATAAAGGCCTTGGTCTGGGCGGTGACCGAGTAGAAGTAAATGGGGGAGACAATGATCAGGCGCCTTGCGTTGATGATCTTTTCACACATCTGCTGCATATCGTCGATTATCACGCATTTACCGGTCTTGTCACAACCGCCGCAGCCGATACAGGGTGCGATCTTGTAATCGACCAGACGCACGACTTCAGCTTTTCCGCCCGCTTCTTCGATTCCCCGAATCACAGCGTCGGCCAGCGCTTCCGAATTCCCCTTCCGGCGGGGACTGCCGAGAAAAACAGGTATCTTATCCATGGGTCACCAGATTGTTATTCCGCAAAAAGAGGCCTGAACACAACATTCAGACGAATCGATATATATTGTCTTTTTTTTGTTCTCCGCTAGGCCCGGTTGTAAAACTCGGTTTCCCGGCGGAGCCATTGGGCGAGTTCGTCAGTTATAAAACGTGACGCGCAGCGCCATCGCCAGTTGCCGGCAACGGTTCCCGGGGTATTCATCCTACAGTCTGTGCCGAATCCGAGCAAGTCCTGCATCGGGTAGATGGAGATATTCGCCACCGACGACATGGCCAGACGGATCATGTCCCGGTGGATGCCGGAACCGTTACTGTTGGCATATTTAAGGATTTTATGTCGGACGGGTTCCGACAGTTTATCACTCAGGAACCAGCCCAGGGTCGTGTCGTTATCATGCGTGCCGGTGAAAACAACACAATTGGCGTCGGAAAAATTATGGGGCAGATAAAGATTCCCGGCATCACTGTCAAAGGCAAACTGGAGGATCTTCATCCCCGGGAACTGCAGCTTTTCCCGCAGTTCAATCACCTCCGGCGTAATGATTCCCAGGTCCTCGGCAATGATCGGCAAGTCCCCAAGCTCATGCTGCATCGCTTTAAAAAAATCAAGCCCCGGCCCTTTCAACCAGCGACCGTTGACCGCCGTCTTCTCGGAGGCGGCGATCTGCCAGCAGGATTCAAATCCCCGAAAATGATCGATCCGGCAGATGTCGGAAATCGTGAACATTGCCTGAAACCTTTTTACCCACCACTCGTAGAGCGGGTGATTCACGACGCCCCTTTTCTCCTGCCAGCGGTACAATGGGTTGCCCCAACGCTGGCCGGTGTCGCTGAAATAATCCGGAGGGACCCCGGCAACATGGGTGAGGGCGAGGGTTTTCCTGTCCAGCAGAAAGCAGTCCGGATTTGCCCAGACATCCACACTGTCATGGGCCACATAGATCGGCATATCACCGACCAGCGAGACACCTTTCGAGGAGGCATAGGCTTTCATCTTCTGCCACTGGCGATGGAAACAGTACTGGACGAAACGGTGATATCCGATCCGGCCCGACAATTTTCCGGCTTCCTCTTTGAGCGCCGCCTCATTCCGACCCGCAATTTCGGCAGGCCATCCATACCAAGGACCGGACTGATATTTCTCCTTGATCGCCATGAAGAGGGCATAATCATTGAGCCAGAAAGCTTTTTCACAGAACTCCCGGTACCCATGGTCCTGGTCAGCTGACTCGCAAAAAGAGCGCCATGCCTTGCCGAGCATTTCCGCTTTGCAGAGAGCCACCCGGTCAAAATCAACCAGATATTCTGAGAAATCAGGAACATAGGTAAAATCCTCCCGCATCAGCAGACCCTCAGCCAGCAGCTCTTCCGGGTCAATCAAGAGCGGATTTCCGGCAAAGGCGGAAAACGACATGTACGGAGAGTTGGCCGATATTGCGCAGGTTGGGCCGATGGGTAGAAACTGCCAGTATTTCTGCCTGGAATCGGCGAGAAAGTCTATAAATTCGTATGCACCACGTCCAAGATCGCCGATTCCGAACCGGCCGGGTAAAGAGGATATATGCAGAAGAACCCCACTGCCTCTCGCAAAGTTCATTTTTATGCTCCCGATAGAGATATAGCTGAGTTGAGCAGCTTGTCTGCTCGTACGAAACTTATACCCGAAGGGTGAATACAAAGCATTCCGATTTGCCTGATTGCACAGGATCGACCAATTTCAGTTTCGCATTGTAAAACGTATCATACAATGTTGAGGGCTGAACAAAAAATATTATTGCCCCGCCAGGAGTTGTGATAAAATTTATCATGAACACTTTTCACCAACAGCCGATCCGCATGCAATTCCGTGCTCCAAGCCGGAATGTATGCGCGGCGAGTTTTTTCCCCTCTCCTGAACCAATCCGCTCAAAAGACATCCGTGAACTGGATGGCAGAGCCCTTCTGTGGCGTGGATTTTTTGCGAGGATGACAAAGTTTCAATATCTCGGCAAAAGACAGATAATCGACTTGCTTTCGATTTAAATAGTTTATATAGTGTGGAGTTCAAATCAAATCACCATATCCAAATATACAAATCCAGGGAGCAACCTGCCTGTGCCTGTCGAAATCAAGAAAAAACTGCTGAAGATCGGCAAGAGTGAAGGATTTATTTCCATCACACTGCTCAATGATCTGATCCCGGAAGAAAAAGGCCCCGAGTTCATCGACTCCATCTTCCAATACCTTGCAGAAAACGGCATCAAGGTCATCAGCCAGAAAGAGCTCGACAAGCACCGCCGCGAGATCCATACCCAGAGCAACGATGATTCCGAGACTGACTCCCCCGACCTGGAAATTCCGGATGCAGAAGTCCTCGAAACGGATGAACCGATCCCCGGGGAGGAGATGCTTGAGCCCATTTCCATCAATAAGGGCGAAGACAGCCAGGAAATCGAAGAAACCACTACCACCTACCTTCGGGAAATGGGGCAGTTTGAACTCCTAACCCCCGCCGAGGAAGAAAAATACAGCAAGGCCATCCGCCAGGGTTTTGACGCGATCATCCTCGCGATCCGGACCGAGTCCACGCAAACGAACGAAATCAAAGCCCTGGTCGAGCGCATTGCACTCTGGGAAAAGCGCGACCCTACGCTGAAGCCGAAAAAACAGCACCTGAACTTCATGACCAAGGCGGTTGATGCCTGCTGCGAGCTCTACTCGAACAACAAAGAACTGCGCGAAGTGAAGTACAAGATCGCGATGTATACCCGGTCCATCGAACAGGCCAAAGATGCAATGATCAAGGCCAATCTCAGGCTTGTCGTGAGCATCGCCAAAAGATACATGCACCAGGGGCTGACTCTTGCCGATCTCATCCAGGAAGGCAATCTCGGCCTGATGCGGGCTGTCTTCCGTTTTGATTATACAAAGGGCAACAAGTTCAGCACCTATGCCAGCTGGTGGATCCGGCAGGCCATCACCAGGGCCATTCTCGACAAAACCAGGACGATCAGACTTCCTGTTCATTTCCTGGAGCTTCGCAGCCAGTTTTTCAAGGCTTTTTATTCACTCCTCAAGGAGCTTGGCCGGGAACCGACACCTGTCGAAATTTCCGAAAAAACCGGTCTGCCGATGGACAAGATTCTCGCTATCCTCGAGGCATCGCGAGAGCCCATCTCCCTGGAAACCCCTGTCGGCGATGACGACAGCACCCTTGGGGACTTCCTGGAGAACCAGGAATCGATATCACCCTATGAATCCGTGAAGAACCAGGAACTGGCCGAACGGGTGACCGGAATTCTCGCCACCTTGAGCCCCCGCGAAGAAAAGATTATCAGGCTTCGCTTCGGGATCGGCGAAACCGCCGAGTACACCCTTGAAGAAATCGGCAAGCGGTTCAATGTCTCCCGCGAAAGAATTCGCCAGATAGAGAAAAAGGCCCTGAATCGTCTCCGTCATTCCAGCCGCCGGGAAAAACTCAAGAACTTCCTTGACTGACCCGCCTCTCTTCTCCACCAGCCCCCTTCTGTTACCGGCCATAGCTTTAATGGCCGGTATTGTTTACGGCCGACTGGAGGGACCCCCTGCCGGATACGCCCTATATTTTTCAGCGTTCATCGTCCTCCTTTCCGCCGTCCTCCTGTTTTCATTCCTCCGCGCCCGTAAAGCCGCCCCTTCCGTGATTGTCATCGTTCTTTTTTTTGTCGCCGGAATCGTCCACATCAACAAGGTCAGTGAGCCTGCATCACCATCTCACCTCTACCATCTGATTTCCAGACCAGCCGATGTGACTCTCGCCGGGACGATCCGTTCAGTCACGGCTGTTGCAAGGGACAAAAGCAGGCTTCTGCTCAGCGCCGAAGAAGTTCTCCTTGAAAGAAATTCTCCGGCAGGGACCAGTGGTCTGGTCCTCCTGAACATGGATTTCCCGATACCACCGGAATTCACCCCGGGGAAAAAAGTCCTCATCAGGGCCGATATTTCCAGAGTCCGCAGGAACGGCACACCCGGGGCATTCGATTACCGTCAATTCCTGGCCGACAGGAATATCCATGTTATCGGCCGGGTCAGATCCCCGGCAGCCATCGCTCTCACCCTCGGAGAATCACCACCTGACACTCTCCTTGACTCATCAGCCATCTTTTTTCAGCAGAACAGAAACAGGATCATCCGGTTTATCCAAAGCTCGGAGTTGAACGACACCGCCAAGGGGCTCTATGCCGCAATCCTCACCGGACAAAGGGACTGGTTGTCCACCGACATCCTTCAGAACTTCAGGAAGGCCGGCACCTTTCATCTGCTGGCCATATCAGGGATGCACATGGTCCTCCTGTTTCTCGCCAGCACCTTCCTGATCAGTCTGCTCCTGAAAAGTTCTACCGGGCTGATGCTCCGTTATCCGATATGGAAAATAGCCGCAGGACTATCGATCTTCCCACTGCTATACTATACGGCCCTGTCCGGGGCTAATCCGCCATCGGTGAGAGCCTTCATCATGACGGCAATTCTCATCGCTGCGGTTGTCACCGACCGCAAGAACTCAATTTTCAACAGCATCTGCTTTGCTTCGCTTGCAATCCTCACTCTCGACCCGACCGCTCTTTTCTCCGTATCTTTCCAACTTTCGTTTACAGCAGTTGCCGGCATTGTCATCCTGATCAACCGCTTCCCCCTGATTCCGGCGACTGCCGACCAGGGGAACAAAATTCACTCCATTCTGCATTGGACAAAGTCATCGATCTTCATCTCCGCAGCCGCCATCGTGGTGACCGCCCCACTGACTCTCTACTATTTTCAGCAGGTCTCATTTGCAGGTCCGATCACCACCCTGCTTGCCGCACCGGCTATCTGCTTTATATCTCTGCCTTTGGGGCTGCTCGCATCTCTGACGCACCAGATATTTCCCGCTTTCGCAACTTTACTCCTCAACTGCGGCGCCATCGGCCTCGTATTTTCAGCCCAAGTATCCCAACTCGGCGCTGCCATCCCTTACGCCTCGATCAAACTTGCACCTCCTGCGATCATCCAGATCATTGGTTACTACTTTTTTCTGTTCTCCATGCTCAGGGTCAATCGCTCTCCAAAAACCTTTATTCTCCCGGTCATACTTCTGTTCGCCTTGCTCCTGCAGCCGCTGCTCACCAGTAAACTTGCCCCACTGAATAATTTCCCGAGCATCTCCTTTCTCGATGTGGGGAAAGGCAATGCCACCCTTGTCCAGCTGCCCGGCGCCATCAATATTCTGATCGACGGCGGCACTTCAGGGACCGATGATTTCAATGTCGGCGAGAGAGTTATCGCACCGTTTCTCTGGCATCAGAAGATCAGGAAACTGGACGCAATAGTCATTACCCACGCCCACAGCGATCATTTCAACGGTCTCGACCATATTGTCAGTTATTTCAAACCGGAAACCCTCTGGGTGAACGGCAGTGAGAGCAATGACCCGAGATATGGCCGGATTCTTGCGCTTGCAAGAAAGCATGGGGTGACGGTGAAAATTCCGGTGGATGGCGAACTGATCGAAGAAAGCCTCGGAAACAGAGTGTTCTGCCTGAAAAACCTTCACCGCCGGCAACCGGAAGATGTTTCAGAGAACAGTCGGAGTCTGGTGCTGAAGATTACTGGGTCCGGGAGAAGTGTAATCCTGCCGGGTGATCTCATGGAAGGTGACGGCAGACAGTACCTGGCGGATGAACCGGCGGGGGTTGACCTGCTGCTCGCCCCTCATCATGGAAGCGAAAGCTCCGCCACCCGGGAACTCGCCGAAATGCTGCAGCCGGAATTTACGATCGTCTCGGGAGGGGGCAGCTCCAATGACGATTCATTCGAGACGGAAGAAGCCCTGCAACTCTATGGTACAGAAATTTTCAACGTTCGCGACCAGGGAACGATTACCTGCACCATCGGTCGGGAAAAACTCGAATGCACCCCGGTTTCAGCCAAAGGGGCCGACCGCTGAAACCTGCCGAACTCAAGCCCTTACACCTCGGTAAAATCCGCCGGGGGCTTACGCAGGAAGGAGACGAATTTCGACTTGTCAATGCTGTTGGTGTAGGCATCCTCGGCCGAGATCCACCGCTTCTGCAGCATTTCCATAATCGAATCGTCCATGGTCGACATCCCGTATTTCTTACCGGTCTGCATGACCGAAGGGAGCTGATAGGTCTTTCCCTCCCGGATCAGGTTCCGGACCGCGGGAGTGCAGACGAGAATCTCCAGGGCCGGGACCCGGCTCTTGATATCGATTCTCTTGAAAAGGGTCTGTGAAATAACCGCCCTGAGCGCATCGGCAAGGGTCGAACGGACCTGGGACTGCTGGTTGGCGGGAAAAATCTCGATGATCCGGTCAACGGTTTTGGAGGCGTTCAGGGTATGGAGGGTGGCAAAAACCAGATGGCCGGTCATCGCCGCCTCCATGGCCAGGGAGATCGTCTCGAGGTCACGCATCTCGCCGACCATGATGATGTCCGGATCTTCACGCAGTGCGCCGCGAAGAGCGGCCGAAAACGATTTGGTATGGGTGCCGACTTCCCGGTGGTTCACCACACAGTTCTGACTCTCATGGACAAATTCTATCGGGTCTTCGACGGTGATGATGTGGTCCTTGCGCAACCGGTTTGATTCATCGACAATCGCGGCCAGGGTTGTTGATTTTCCACTGCCGGTCGGGCCGGTCACCAACACCAGACCCTTGGGCAGCGTCGCCAGCTTGGAGACAACCTTGGGCAGATTGAGCTGCTGGCAGGTCATAATGGTGCTCGGAATTTCGCGAAAAACGGCGCCAACCCCGAACTTCTGCTGGAAAAGATTGCCGCGGTACCGGGCCAGACCCGGAATCTCGTAACCGAAATCGATATCACCGGTCTCCTCGAAATGCTTGATCTTGTCCTCGGAGATGATCTCATAGAGCATCGATTTCAGCTTATCATTCTCCAGAACATTGTACTTGATCCGCTCCATGTCGCCCCTGATTCGCAGGAGGGGCTGCTGGCCGGACACCATGTGAAGGTCGGATGCACCCTGTTCATTCATCAGTTTGAAGAAAGCATCAATCTGGGCCATTTGGATTCCTCCCGTGAAAACCAGCCAGCTGGATTAAATATCTGCCGCTCTGCAGACGGAATATACACCTTTCTGTAAAACTCACACCGCAAAGATAGCGGCCGGTGGAAAAATTAGAGACAGCACATCATAATTAAATTCTGTGAAAAATAAAAGAATCGTTGTTAAAAGTAACAAAGGACATCATAGTCTGCCATATTGAGTATCTTTCTCACCAGACAATTCTGCGCACCATCGACCGCAACTAATCGAAACAACCGTCATGAATTATGTAGATCTGCACACCCATTCCAATTGTTCCGACGGCTCGCTCTCTCCTGCTAACCTTGTCAGGGAAGCCATGGCCTGCGGGCTTGCGGCGATTGCCCTGACCGATCACGACACCATGTCAGGTGTTGATGAAGCGGTGGCGGCCGGCAAGGAATTCGGCGTTGAAGTCATGCAGGGAGTCGAGATCAGCGCCAATTACAAATCCGAGCCCGTCCACATCATCGGTTACGGCCTGGACCAGAACCACCCGGCTCTTCAGGAACTGCTCTCCCAACTGCAGCACGCCCGCAAGGTCAGAAACGGCCGCATTCTCGAAAAACTTGCCGAGCTCAAAATCAATCTGAACATGGAAGAACTTGAAAATTCCAGTCACGGGCTCACCGGTCGCCCGCACATTGCCCGGCTGCTGATGAAATACGGGCTGGTCTCTTCAGTCGATGATGCCTTCAGGCGATACCTGAAAAGAGGGGCCAAGGCATTTGTAGCCGCCAAAAGGTTTCCGGCCGAGGACTCCATCAGAGTCATCACCGATGCCGGAGGTGTCGCGGTTCTTGCCCATCCGACCACCATTGACAAAAGCATTTCAACTATCTCGGAAATTGTCCGGAACCTCACCAAGGCAGGTCTTGCCGGATTGGAAGCCATCTATCCCGGTCACAGCAGCCAGACCTGCAAGGAACTCATCGAGATTGCCGATAAATTCGGTCTCCTCTATACCGGCGGCAGCGACTTCCACGGCGCCATCAAAGCGATCAGTCTCGGTGGAGCCCCGGTCATGCCGCCGGTACCCTACAAAATCTACGAAAACCTGAAAGAAAGAATCAACCACCCCTGACCTTCCTTTCATTCTCCCTTTCTCCGGATCTCCTCCTCCGGGACACGAAAAAGAATTAAATGCTTGACCCGCCTTTTCAACTCATCATAGACTAAAGTCTAAAGTCAGGCGCTGACCACCTGCTTGCAGCGCTTCAGAGCATATTTCAAGATCCCAGATGACCATGGCGGAAGCGGCCCGAGATCGATCCAGACCACTGATGAAACTCGAAACTTCCGGATGCAGGGTATTAATCGTCGACGATGAACCCTCAATCAGGTTGATTCTCTCCTCGATCCTTGAAAACGAAGGGTATCAGATCAGTGAAATCGATAGCGGCGCCAAAGCGATCAGCGAAATAGACAACATCCGCCCTGATCTGGTGCTCCTGGATGTCATGATGCCTGGGATCAATGGCTTTGAAGTATGCCGGATGATCAGGGACAACCAGGATTTTCAGGAAATTCCAATCATATTTATCACTGCCCTGACCCAGACAAAAGATCTGGTTGAAGCATTTGAAGCAGGTGCAAACGATTACCTGACCAAACCATTTAATGACAGTGAAGTCAGGGTGAGGGTCAAAAACCATCTTCGTCTGAAAAAAGCCGGAGACAAGCTCAAGCGCTACTCATCCGATCTGGAGAAGATCGTCGAGGAAGAGGCCCACGAACTGATCAAAGCTGAACGGCAGGCCGCATTCGGGCAGCTGATTCAGGGGATCATTCACAATCTGAAGGGCCCGCTCACCGCAATAAGCGCCGGACTCCAGATCGCCAGGTTCTCCCTGAAAACGGCGGATTTTGCCGAAACAGACGACCAGGCAATTTCATTCTGCCAGACCATCGGTCAGTCTATGGAAATGATTGATAGCGGCGCCGCACGCCTGACCGGGATGATCAACAGCATGATGTCAAGGAGCCGGGCGGAAAATTCAGGCTCCTTCGTCATGACCGACCTCAACAAAATAGTCGAGGATGAGCTCAGATTCCTGAACGCAGATCTCACATTCAAAAACAAGTTCAAAAAAAACATCAGGCTTGCCGACAAACCTTTAACCGTCAAAGCAATTCCCTCCGAACTTGCCCAGGTCGTGAGCAACCTGATCAGCAACGCCATCGACGCGCTGCACAACCATCCCGCGCCTGCCATATCAATAGAAACCTCCAGCAGGGGAAACAACGTCTATCTGGCCCTCAGTGACAATGGCCCGGGCATTCCGGTCGAAAACATCGACCATGTGTTCGACCCTCTATTCACCACCAAGGCCAAAGCGGGAAATGATCCGGTCGATGCGAACACGCCCACCGGCACCGGACTTGGTCTGTACACCTGCATGAGGATCATCAGATCACACCAGGGCAATATTTCAGTCCATAATAATCCAGGAGGCGGGACAACCTTTCAGGTCCATCTGCCCATGCAGTAAAAACATTCCCGAATGCCCCCTCCTCCTTCACACAATTTTCACGCAATGGGCCTCTTCACCGACCGCACCTTTCATCTCGCATCGGGAAAATTCTGGCATATTCATCTTCTGAAGTATAATATAGCAGGCTGGTTATCCGTTATCAGGCAGTTACAGGTTGATCCTGTTCCATTGTCATTTACCCATTTGAAATTCTTCGGGAATTTGTTGATCCATTCCCCCCTGACCCGGATGAGGCTTTATTGATGAAGACCGTATTGGTCGTTGACGACGAACCGAATTTTCGACTGATCCTCTCGGAACTTCTGTCAGATGAGGGATACGAGGTCTTTACCGCCGACTCCGGCGAAACCGCCATGGATGTGATCAGGGAAACAGACCTTGACCTGATCATCACCGACATGCGGATGCCGGGCATGGGCGGCATGGAACTTCTGGCCGAGGTTAAAATCTTCAACCATGATCTGCCGGTGATTATGATCACCGCCTTCGGAGAAGTCGAGAAAGCGGTTGCGGCCATGCAGGCCGGGGCCTTCAACTATCTCACCAAACCTTTCAACAACGACGAGCTCCTGGTCAGTGTCAGCAAAGCCATTGAGCATTATGCGGTGGTCCGGGAAAATCTGCGTCTGCGCAGTGAAATGTCCGGCCGAAACAGTTTTGCCAATATGGTCGGCAGGACAAGCAAGATGCAGCACATCTACAGCCTGATCGAAAAGGTGGCGCCGACCACCGCTTCGGTGCTCATCACCGGAGAATCAGGTACCGGCAAGGAACTGGTGGCCCGGGCCATTCATTTTCACAGCCCACGGCGCGAGTCTCCCCTGATCTCCCTGAACTGTGCCGGCCTGCCGGAGCATTTGCTGGAGAGCGAGCTCTTCGGTCACGAGAAAGGCGCTTTCACCGGGGCCGTCACCCTCAGAAAAGGCCGCTTTGAAATTGCCGACACCGGCACGATTTTTCTCGATGAGATCGGCGAGATGCCGCTGAATCTGCAGGCCAAGCTGTTGCGGGTGATCCAGGAACGAACCTTTGAACGGCTCGGCAATTCCAAACCGATGAAAGTCGATGTCAGGATTATCGCGGCAACCAACAAGGATCTCAAGGAAGAAGTCGGCAAAGGGACTTTCCGGGAAGACCTCTATTACCGCTTGAATGTCCTGAACCTGCACATCCCTCCCCTTCGGGAAAGACCGGATGACATCCCGCTTCTGGTCAACCATTTCATCGAGAGATTTGCCCGCCGGCTGAACAGGCCGGAACTCGGGATCTCCAGTGAGGCTTTGCGGTATCTCTCCCGTTTCCCCTGGGAAGGCAATGTCCGGGAGCTTGAGAACACCATGGAGCGGGCCGCCATTCTCTGCGAGAACGACCGTATCGAAATCGTCGATGTCCAGCCGGAAGCAGAGCCTCTTGATCTCTTCGGCAACAACAGCAAGATTTCAGTCGATACCATTCCGGCAGGAGTCAGGTTGCCTGAATATCTTGACCTGATTGAAAAGAAGCTGATCGAGTCCGCCCTGATCGAGGCGGGGTCAATCCAGGCCCATGCCGCAGAACGTCTGGGGATCACCAAGAGCCTGCTCCAGTACAAGATGAAGAAATATGAGATCAACAGTATGAGGTAACCCCCCTTGACCCTGAATGAAATTTTCCTGATCATTGCCGCTGCCGCCATAGTCCTGATCACCGCCGCCCTGGTCCCTCTGCTGATCCAGCTCAAACGGACAGTCCGGAAAGCGGAGACAACCATGGACAGCCTCGACCGGCAGCTGAACCCGCTGCTCATCACCCTCAACCAGACTGCCGATGAGCTGCACACCCTCACCGGGTCAATCAACAAAAAGCTTGATGACGCCGATTTCGTGATCAGAACCTTGAGGCTCGCGGGAGAATCATTGCTGCTGACCAGCAACCTGTTCAGAAAAACCGTTGCTCCGGTCATTACCCAGGTCGGCGGACTCAGCTCAGGAGTCAGGGCCTTTTTAACTTTTCTCAACCTCACCAGCCCCAAAACCAGAAAGGAGGATAACAAAGATGGCCAGGGATGATTGCGGATCAGGAAGTTTGACAACCTTTCTCACCGGCGCCCTTTTCGGCGCGGCGGCAGCCCTGCTGCTCGCCCCCAGAACCGGCAAGGAAACCCGTGAACTTCTTGTGGATTACGGCAACACCATCAGGGAGAACATCCCGGAAGAATTGAAGGCGGCGGCCATTTCCCGAGGCCGGGAAATGATCGAACAGGGAAAGAAACTGATCGATCACGGCAACGACATCCTTTCCGACAGTCAGGAGTATCTCGACGAAAAGAAGCACGCCCTGAACTCCGCCATCGAGGCCGGGAAAGAGGCGATGCAGAAAGAGAAGGAAGCGCTTGCCGCTACACTGGCGGATAAAGAGTAGTTGAGCAGCTGTCCTGCTCGTATCGTTCGCGAGCTTGCGAGACTTCGAGACTTGTCCCCCTCAATGGGGTACTGAAGTGAGTACCCGAAGGGTGAAATAAAGGGTTTCGGCGATTTGTTAGTGCATATGTTCCACAAGTAGCCAGAAGCCAGGAGCCAGAATGACTGATTTTTTCACCCTTCGGGTATAAGTTTCGTACGAGCAGACAAGCTGCTTAACTCAGCTTTAAGCTTTTCTCCTGGCTTCTGACTTCTGGCTTCTGGCTTCTAATCATGGAATGCCGCCATGGCTTGGGATTATTTTATGACAGCAAACCAACATCTTAGGCAAGTCAGAAAGTTGAGAGAGTAACTGTCAGTCGGGAATGGTCCTCCCGCCCCAGTTCAGTTTGCTGCGCAGGATCTCGAAATATCCCTTGTGCGGTGAGCAGACGAGCCGGAGCGGGTTCTCGGCCGCCACCACCTCAAGATGATCGTTCTCCGACATCTCCCAGGCGGAAGCGCCGTCGACAATCACCTTCACATCATTTACCGGCCCGGCAAGCCTGGTCTCCAGGGACAAGGTCTGCGGCAGCAGAACGGGGCGGCTCTCCAGCATGAAAGGACAGATCGGGGTCAGAAGAATCGAATGCATCCCCGGATGGACAATCGGTCCGCCGGCAGAAAGGTTATAGGCCGTGGAGCCGGTCGGGGTTGAAAAGATCAGCCCGTCGGCCTTGTAGGAGGCGATAAACTCCTCATCGGCCCAGGCCTCCATCCTGACCAGCCGGTCCACATTCCCCTTGCTGATCACGATATCGTTTAAGGCATAGCGCCATTCGGAATCACCACCGGCGCGTCGCAATCTGGTTTTGAGCATCAGGCGGTCTTCAATGACCGCCGATCCGGAGAGAATCTCTTCAAGGGCCTCATAGCGATTACCGACTTCCACCTCGGTCAGAAAACCGAGGCTGCCCAGATTCACCCCCACCACCGGAATTCTGAATCGGCTTGCCTGGTCCGCAACATGGAGAAGAGTTCCATCCCCGCCCAGAATCACCAGAATATCCATATCCTGGTCGATGCGGTCGATACGCGCCTCGATGGATTTGTCCCTGAACCAGCCCGCCATCTCAGCACCGATGCGGCTCGTTTCACTGGAATTCTGCTTGAGAATGATACCTGCCTTTCTGATCTTCATTTTTCCTGAGCCTGACGCCCGAGTTCCCGCGACCGGTTGGTGGCCGCTTCAACCGCATCCATGAGGATGCCGCCGAGCCCGGCTTTTTCAAGCTCTCGCAGGCCGGCAATGGTTGTCCCGCCCGGAGAGGTCACCATGGCCCGCAACTGGGCCGGATGCTCCCCGGTTTCCATGGCCAGGCGGGTGGCCCCGAGAACGGTCTGCAGGGTGAGAGTCACCGCCACCGGACGGGCCAGACCGACCTTGACCCCGGCATCGATCAGTCCCTCAATAAAGGAAAAAACGTAGGCCGGACCACTGCCGGAAAGACCGGTCACCGCATCCATGTCCTTTTCAGTCAACACAACACTCCGGCCCACCGCGTCAAAAAGAAGTCGGGCGGTTTGCAGGTCATCCTCCCCGGCCAGGGTTCCGCCGCACAGGGCGGAGGCTCCCTCCATGACCAGGGCGGGAGTGTTCGGCATCACCCTCACAACCCGGCAACTGCGACCTTCCAGGCAGGACTCAAGAATATCTATTGAAACACCGGCAGCGATGGAGATCACCAGATGATCACTTGTGAAAAGCCCTTTATTTGCGGTTAAGAGGCCGTTCACAACCTGGGGCTTCACCGCGAGGATGACAATCCCGCATCCGGTAACCGCAGAGGCCTGATCGGAGACCTCGATCCCGAACTTATCCGCCAGCACCTGCCGCCTTTCGGGAGCAAGATCAACTGCGACAATCTGCGCTGCTGTTACCAGCCCTGCCTTGAGTATGCCGCTGATCAGGGCCTCGGCCATCATCCCGCCGCCCAGAAAACAGATTTTCCCTTCAATTTTCATAAATCATCTCCGCATGAAAACATATCGATTAATTTGCACAGATAGTAGAGGATAAAGGCCCGGATGACAAATTAATTTTGTCGGTCTCGTAAAAAGCCACGAGACGGGCGGCCAACGCCATCCGGATCAGTGATTTGTCGCCGGCCGATCCGGACGTAGAGGACTTTCTGCGAATGCATCAATTTTCCGAAAAAAAACCGGTTATTTCAGAAGATTTGACACAAGAAAAGGCTCCAGTCCGAGAGGCAGTTTCAATGCGAGCGGCAAAGCGTAGACGGCAACGTCACCACTGATATCCTTCAGTTTCACCAGATCTTTCTCGGTGGTCAGCAATGTGCGACCGCAGGCCTTCCGAGCCAGCTTTTCAAGATCACCGGCGGTGTAGGCATGATGATCCGGGAAGGATTGAAATCCGGCGATCTCATAGCCGCTCCGCTTAAGGCTCAAGCGGAAACTCTCCGGATCAGCCAGACCGCAGAAGACAAAACACTTTTCACCAGATTGCAGGGTGGTCACCGCCTTGCCATGGATATCGACCGGGGTGCCCAAACCATACCCGATTTTAAAGATCGGTCGCCCTGGAAATATCTCGGCCAGGTATCCGGCAAACTCTTCAACCCGGTCAGCAGACAACTCATCGACTCCGTTAATGACAAAGGCGTGGGCCCGGGCAAGGGCGGAAATCGGCTCACGCAGATACCCGCCGGGGAAAACTCTGCCGTCGCCGAGAAGAAACGGGGCCTTGAAGAGGACCAGATCAAGGTCACGCGAGAGCGCCAGATGCTGAAAACCGTCATCCATGATGATCAGATCGGCGCCCAGCTCTTTGACCGCGTAGGGACCGGTAAGCTTTCTTTGCGAACCGGTGACGACCGGAATCCCCGGCAGGGATTCCGCGAGCAGCAAAGGCTCATCTCCAGCCTCTTCCGCATTCAGGAAGATTTTCGCCCCATCACTGACCAGATTGACATCTCCCCGGGCCCGCCCACCATAACCACGGCTGATGATCGCGGGCTTTTTCCCCTGCCGCTGCAGGAGTCTTGCAACCGCCATGACCATCGGGGTCTTGCCGGAGCCGCCCATGGTCAGGTTGCCGATACTGACAACCGGAACTTCAAGTTTGATGCTGGAAAACACGCCGGTCCGGTACGCCGTCGCCCGGACCTTCATGAGAGCGCTGTAAATCGGGGAAAAGGGGTTGCCGAACAGTGCGGCCATTCGTGGGATGCCGCTCATCAGGGGTTTCCCCCGGCAAGGATTTGCTCGACAAGTTCAAGATGTTTTTCGGTGACTCCCTGCATGCTTTTAACAAGCTCGGCACATTTCATTCCGGTACCGGAGGCAGCGAGATCATCGGAGAGCCAGTCACCGAGGGTGTGGTCAATCTCCTCAACCCTGGTCACAACCTTTGCCCCGCCGCAGTTCACGAGATCCGCTGCGATCTCCTGAAAATCTTCCATATGGGGTCCGAAGATCACCGGTTTGCCAAGTGCTGCCGGTTCAAGCGGATTATGCCCCCGTTCCTGAACAAGGCTGCCGCCGACAAAGGCGACTGTGCAGAGTTCGTAAAAACCGGCAAGTTCTCCCAAGGTATCAAGGATCAGCAGATCACCGGCAAGGTCGCCTCCTTCGCTCCGGCGCACCGCCTGAAAACCGCTCTTCGCGGCAAGTGCGGACAGCTCCCTGCCGCGTTCCACATTCCGGGGCGCGATGACCAGGTACAGGTCCGGAAACTTCTTCCGCAGCCTGGCAAACGCGGCCAGGAGCAATTCCTCTTCACCGGTATGGGTCGAACCGGCGACCCAGATCGTTTTCCCCCCGGCGGAATCGGCCGGATCATTTGCCCCCTTCCCGGTCCTGCCGCCACCCGCGAGACCATCATATTTCAGATTGCCGAGGGATCTGATCTTCCCCTCACTAACCCCCAGTTCCATCATTTTCCGTTTTTCCGCATCGGTCTGCAGGGTCAGGTAATCAAAGGTGGAGAGCATCGGTGCGAAAAAGAATGCGAGTTTCCTATAGTTGGCAAACGACTCTTCACTCATCCTGCCGTTCACCAGAATCGATCTGATCTTATGGCGGCGGATCGAGCCGAGAAAATTCGGCCAGAGATCGGTCTCGACCAGCACAAAGAGATCGGGATTCACCGTCTGCACAAACTTCTCCGTACTCCAGAAGAGATCCAGGGGAAAAGGGATGAAAGAATCCACGGCATCTTTAAATACCGAAGCGGCATATTCCTCACCGGACCGGGTGGATGCCGAGAACAGGAGAACCGCATCGGGATACTTCTTCCGCAGCCCGTTCACCAACGATCTGGCGGAAGACACCTCCCCTACCGACAGGGCGTGAATCCAGATCCGGGGCGTGCCGGAGGGGAGGCCTAAAACCTTATCCGCAAGACCGAACCCCAGCCTCCGCATAAGACGCCCTTTGTATTTCGGAGTCAGATAGACGTAGACCAGCAGCACTGCCAGACATGGCAGGCAGATGACCGGTATCGCAATCAGGAAAAGGTTGTAAATGATCAACATGGTGCTATGGTCAAGCCTGTTTGTTCTGTTATAGTCGGTGTTCGCTGGTCATAGTAACATTTTACCGGAAACTATAAAGCATGAATCTGATCCTTCTTGAGCAGAATGAAATAAACGGCACTTCAGTCGTTCTGGCCGACAGACGGGCAAAACATCTGAGGAAAGTCCTGCGGGTTCTGCCCGGCGACACGGTAAGAGTCGGGATCGTCAACGGCCCGATGGGCTCGGGAACTGTCAGGGAAATCGATCAAGAAAGAGTCGCTCTTGATCTCGAAATCGGGGTGATGCCGACAGCCCCGCCGCCGCTCTGCCTCGTCCTGGCCCTGCCCCGGCCGATCATGCTGAAAAGGGTTCTGGCGCAGGCAACTTCTCTCGGGGTCTCCGAGATCCACCTGATCATGGCCGGCCGGGTGGAGAAGAGTTTTTTCAAAGCCTCCCTGCTGGAAAAAGAATCTCTCCGTGACTGCCTGAAGCTGGGGCTGGAACAGGCGGTGGACACCCGGCTGCCAATCATTCAGGTGCACCGGAAATTCAAACCCTTCGCCGAAGACCTCCTGCCGGAGATTGCAGCGAATTACCCGATCAGATTGCTGGCCCATCCCGATCCGGAGAGCGGGGAACCCCGGCCGGTTTTCGCAAACCGGGAAACTCCGGCCCTGGTGGCCATCGGCCCCGAAGGCGGCTGGGTTGATTTTGAGGTGGACCTGTTCAGAAAGCAGGGACTGGAAACATTTTCTCTCGGCCCGAGAATCCTGCGGGTTGACACGGCCGTCCCCGCCATCCTTTCGCAAATCTTGCTTCTGCGGGAATTGGCTGCAGATTAGAATCCGCCGGACTAACGCATCCTGCTCCTGAAACTTTCCACCATCATCCGCAATTCCGGAAGTTTCAGGAAATAAAGAGCAACTCCATAGACCAGGGCTCCGCTGCCGACCTGGACCACAACCTCAATCAGATTACGGAAAACGCCTCCGCCTGCCATAAATCCGCCCATCCCGTAGAGCCAGAGAACCATGACCGCGGTCGCCAGGACAACCTTGAAGAACCCCTGGAAGAGATAGGAAAGGGAGAATCCTTTGAGCTTGCAGTGCAGGATTGTGAAGAGGAAAAGGAAGTTCACGGTCATCGCACAGGAGATCGACAGGGCCAGGGCCCGGTGCTGCAGATGATCGATGGCCAAGAGCACCACCAATACATTGACCCCCACCGCCAGAAAACTGCCGAGCACCGGGTATCTGGTCTCGTTGATATTGTAAAAGACCGGCGCCGTTACTTTGACCGAGGCGTACGCCGCGAGACCCAGGGCATAATAGGCCAGGGCCTCACCGGTCATCGTTGTCGAATACGGATCGAACCGGCCATACTGGAAGATCAGCCGGATCACCGGTTCGGCAAGCATGATGAGCCCTGCCGCCGCCGGGATGGTCAGACTGAAGCCCATGGTGAGGGTGGACACATATGACTCCTTCAGCGCGTCCATACTGCCCGATGCGGCCTGACGTGCCATCACCGGGTGGGCGGCAATGGAGATCGCCACTCCGAAAACACCTAAAGGAAACATGAAGAGACGGAAGGCGTAGTTCAGCCAGGAGAGACTTCCTTCCTGCAATGACGAGGCGAAGAAGCTGTTGATGAAGATATTCAACTGTAAAGCGGCAAGCCCGGCGACCGCCGGGACCATCAGTTTGAGAATTCGCCTGAGACCGGGATCAGAAAGATCAAGCGCGGGTCGAAACACAAAACCAGCTTTCCTAAGGGATGGAAATTGGCCCACCAGCTGCAGGCCCCCGCCGATCAATGTTCCCAGGGCCATGCCGACGATGGCCGGTTGACCGATGGCAGGCATCAGGAGGGCCAACCCGACCCCGCCGACAATGGAGCCCATATTGAAGAAACTGGAAGCGAGAGAAGGCACAAAAAAATACCCCCGGCTGTTCAAAATGCCCATGCACACCGAAGACATCGAAATCAGGATCAGGAACGGAAACATGATCATCGTCATCAGTCTGGTGAGTTCGACCTTTCCCGGCACATTTTCAAACTCCGCTTCAACCATCAGTCGGACAATGTTTTCCGCCTGCCAGATCCCGAGGAGCGTAATGATGCTCAGGAGAATGAGAAAAAAAATGATCACGTTCCCGGCCAGGCGCATGGTCTGCTCTTTATCCCGATTCGTATCATAATCGGAAAAGACGGTGACAAATGCCGCAGAAAGAGCGCCCTCCCCGAAAAGATCACGCAGCAGGTTGGGAATCCGGAAGGCGACCACAAAAGCGTCATAGGCAAAGCCTGCACCGAAGAGAAAGGCGAAGACCTGTTCACGGACCAGCCCGAGAATCCGGCTGCACATCACGGCTCCGCTCACCTTCCCGGCGGAACGGGCAATCAGCCCGGTATCTTTTGCTGGTTCTTTCATTGAAGCCTGTTGATCAAGTGTTCCTAAAGAGGTCGTAAGCAAACTTATCAGCTTAACCATCCGTTGACAACAGCGATGACGTAAACCGGCCACGAAAGAAGCAATCATCGCCACTTTTTCCGGATCACGACTCGACACCGGTTTGCAAGCCGCCAACCCCGGAAATTTTTCCCGGAAAAGAAAATTTTCCTTTGCGATTCAGGCTCCTGATAGTAAAAAGTAGTCTTTGGAACTCCTTGTCGGGCGTAATCCCTGCGGCATATTCCCCGGCTTTCACAGGTGAGATCAGACTAAGAAAACACATTACTTTCGGGATATAACAGTCATCTAATTCACACATAGCGGAGGCATACATGCAGGACATCACCCTGGTTCGGAATGTTGCGTTATTCGGTCACGGCAAAAGCGGCAAAACATCTCTGGCAGAGGCCATGCTGTACACCGCCGGCAAGAATACCAGACTCGGCCTGGTTGATGACGGATCCTCGGTTATGGATTTCGACCCGGAAGAAATCTCCAGAAAAGCAACAATCAACAACTCCTTCAACCAGCTCTCCTGGCACAAACACGCAATCTACATCATCGACACCCCCGGGGATGACAATTTCCTCAATGAATCAATGTTCGCAGCCAGGGTTGCCGATTCGGCGATTTTCGTCGTGGAAGCTACTTCAGGAATCAAAAGTCAAACCGAAAAAATAGCATCCTTCGTGAAAGAACAGAACCTGCCGACCATCATCTTTATCAACAAAATGGACAGGGAACGCGCCAATTTCGAGAATACCGTTGCCGAGGTAACAAGTGAGCTTCCTTTCAAGACTGCGGTGGTCCACCTCCCCATCGGCGCTGAAAACAACTTCAAAGGCCTGGTTGACATTCTGAAACAGAAGGCTTTCATGTTTGATGGGAACAGCGGCAAAGTGACCAAGGCGGAAATTCCCGCCGGGATGGCCGACGAGGTTGCCATCTACCGCGAAAGCCTGATGGAGATGGTTGCGGAAACCGATGATGAGCTGATTGAAAAATTTCTCGAAGAAGGCGAACTCTCCGACGAGGAACTGCAGATCGGCCTGCGGGCCGCAGCAAGATCCGGTGAAATTTCTCTGATCACCGCAGGTTCCGCAACCGGGAACCTTGGTGCCTCACTGCTCCTTGATCTGATCAATGACTATCTGCCAACCCCTTCAGACAGACCGGCGGTGGTTGGAACGAACCCCGAAACCGGAGACATTGTCGAGCGCAAACCAGCTCCGGACGAACCTTTTTCAGGTCTGGTGTTCAAGACCATGGCTGATCCATACGCGGGTCGCTTGACAATCTTCAAGGTGGTCTCGGGAACCTTGAGGGGAGACTCCTTTCATAATTCCACCAAGGACAAGTATGAAAAATTCGGCCAGCTTCTGGTCATGGAAGGCAAGGAACAGAAACCTATCGACGGTGCCGGGCCCGGCATGATTGTGGCGGTTGCAAAACTCAAAGAAACCGTCACTGGCGACACGCTTTGTGCCGCAGACCACAAGATTCTTTTCGAAAAACTTGTCCCGACCCCTCCCAACATTTCCTACTCCGTCACCACTGAAAACAAAAAAGATGAGGAGAAACTTTTTGCCTCGATCACAAAAATGCTCGAAGAGGATCCCACGCTCTTCCTCACCCGAGATCCGCTGACCAGGCAGACCCTGCTCTCCGGTGTCGGCCAGGTGCACCTGGAGGTAATTGGGGACCGGATCAAGCGTAAATTCGGGGTCGAGATGAAGCTTGAGATCCCCAAAGTTCCATACAAGGAAACGATCAAAGGCAAGGCAAGGGTTCAGGGCAAGCACAAGAAACAGACCGGCGGTCATGGCCAGTTTGCAGACTGCTGGCTCGAAATCGAACCGTTACGAAACGGAGAGATGTTCGAATTTGAAGACAAGATCGTCGGCGGAGTCATCCCCAAAGGGTATATCCCGGCCGTAGAAAAAGGTGTCCTCGAAGCGATGGAGAAGGGCATCATCGCCGGTTACCCGGTGGTCAACGTAAAAGTGGCCGTGGTCGACGGCTCCTACCATGCGGTTGACTCTTCAGAGATGGCTTTCAAGATTGCCGGCTCACTTGCTTTCAAAAAAGGCGCTCTGGAGGCAAAGCCGGTGCTCCTTGAACCGGTCATGAACATGACGATCATGGTGCCCAAAGACTGTGTCGGCGATGTCATCGGCGACCTGAACGGCAAGCGCGGCAAGGTCATGGGAATGGATTCCGAAGGCAAACATGAAGTGATTACCGCCCAGGCGCCGATGGCGGAAGTACAGCTCTATGCTCAGGATCTGACTTCCATTACCGGCGCCCGCGGCTCGTTTAAAATTGAATTCTCACATTACGAAGAAGTCCCCGGACATATGGCCGACAAGATCATCGCCCAGGCCGGGGTTGAGAAAGAATAATCCGGGAAGAACGGCCGGCAAATCAACACCTGCCGTTACCAGAACAAAAAAAAGCTCCGGGAGTACCGGAGCTTTTTTTATTAGATTTGAAGCAGCGGATCAGGCGAAATTGGCCCCACAATCGATTTCTACCGGATTGTCACCATCCCCTTCCCGGGTTGCAATCTCTCCGATGGTAAAGGTGGTTTCACCGAGAGCTGCCAGTTGAAAACAGATATCCTCGGCCTGCTCTTCCTCAACCACCAGCACCATCCCGATCCCGCAATTGAAGGTCCTGAACATCTCCTCCGGGGAAACATTGCCGTTTTTACACATATAGCTGAATACCGGGGGAATCGCCCAGCTGCCGCTCTCGATCACCGCCTTGCAGGTTTTGGGGAGAACCCTGGGAATATTGTCGAAAAAACCGCCGCCGGTCACATGGACCATCCCGTGAACCTTGAAGTTCTTGATAATATTCAGAAGCGGGTCGACATAGATGCGGGTGGGCTTGATCAGCTCTTCACCGACGGTACACCCCAGTTCTTCGATGTGGTCGTTGACCCCGAGACCTTTCTCATCGAAGAATATCTTGCGAACCAGGGAGTAACCGTTGCTGTGGACACCGCTTGATGCGAGCCCGATTATCTTGTGCCCCACCCTTATTCCCGAACCATCGATGATATTGTCCCGCTCGGCGATGCCGACCGTAAAACCCGCCAGGTCATACTCTCCTGGTTTATAAAGCCCCGGCATTTCGGCTGTTTCACCGCCGATCAGAGAACATTTGGCGATCTTGCACCCTTTGGCAATTCCTTTTACAACGTCGGTTGCCAGATCGGTATCAAGCTTGCCGATGGCAAAATAATCGAGGAAAAAAAGGGGCCTGGCGCCGCTGACAATCACGTCATTCACACACATGGCCACAAGATCAATACCGATGGTATCATGTTTGCCGCAAAGCTGGGCAACTGTCAATTTGGTGCCAACCCCATCGGTGGATGAGACCAGCACCGGATCTTTATAGCGGTCCCCGCCAAGGGCAAACAACCCGCCGAACCCGCCGATATCGGTCAGCACCCCTCGCTGGAAGGTGTCCTTGACCAGCGGTTTAATCCTTTCAACAAAGTCATTGCCTTTATCAATATCGACGCCGGCTTCAACATATCGAGACTTGGTATTTTTTTCCATAATTCCTAATTGTTCCAGATAGTTATTGAACCTGTCGCCGGATCGATAAAACCGTGCGACACAGAGAAAACTGCATTTTTTAATGGCCGGACCGGCAAAAGTCAAACAGTTTTACAGCCTGAAACTAAGCACATTAAATGATTCTGGTATATAACTACCACAACCTGAGGAGAGTTCATAGTGAGCCGTTGTATTTCATCAATATTTTTCCGTGGTCCCGGAATCCACAAAAATATTCCCCGGAAAGAGCCGGTTCGTGGTCATGCCCGTAATGATGAGTAAACCGGCTGAAGAGAACCACAACTCCGATTAATATTTGCCTGCTCCATTGACCGATTCCCTAATCTGCATTACCTTTGTGACCCTCAATTCAGCTTCTTACCGCTCAGCTGACATTCGGGCCCGGGGAGTATCCCTGCCGCCCCGTTTCATTACCCGGAGGCACACTCAACATGTTTATGGACGAACGCTGTTACGAAATAGCAAGGCAGAAACACATCTGCCCGCACTGCAAAGAAGAACTCTCCTGTTGCCGCACTCCGCCATACCACGTTGGTGACGGACTTGGCTGGGGAACCGAAATATTCTTCATCTGCCTCAATGACGAATGCAAGATATTCAACGGCAGCTGGGACGAGTTCGAAGAGCGTTACGGCCATTCAGCTTCATGCCGCTACATGCTTCTGCCCAACGAGACAAAAGGCGGCCCGATGATGGTCGGCAGCAAGGTCGCCTTTACAGGATTTATTATTGATCCCGATGAACTCGATCAATCAAACGAACGTTACCAGAAGGAGAAAGAGGCCGTCGCGCAGCTTGCCAGCTGTGTCGCCGAAAAGAACCTGAGCCCGGTAATCCGCCTGATCATCGATGAAGAAGCCAATCTTGAGGCCCGCAACCGCGCCTGTGACCTGCTGGCTGAGTTGAACGATCTCGACTGTATCGATCCGATCCGGGGGCATGAGTTCCGACATACGGAAATCGGCCAGAAAGCCAATATTGCCATCTCTACGATCCTGAAAAATCACAACCGCAAGGAATGTGAATTCTGCGCCGAGATCATCAAGGCGCAGGCCAAAATCTGCAAAGAATGCGGCAAGGAAGTCGGCTGAAAACTTTGCGCCGGCCATTTGCACAAGGGTGTGAGTTAGCTCTTGCCAAAAAAGAAGCGATCTAGTAAATAGTTCCAGCTGCAAAACAACGCATGGTGGGTGTAGCTCAGCTGGTTAGAGCACCTGGTTGTGGCCCAGGAGGCCGTGGGTTCAAATCCCATCACTCACCCCAGAAATTTCACGGGTCCCTGATTTCAGGGGCCCGTTTTTGTTTGCCCTGAGTGACTCATGAAAAGCGATATCGAACTGATCTGTATATACTGTTCCGGACAGGCCTTCATCAAAGGGCGCTGAGCAAATGCCGGAGTCGTCTGCAAGGATTGCGGACAGGAAAGTCGTACCGAAGCATATCTGGACCAGATTGACGCCGTAAAAAGAAAGTGGTGCGAAAAGATGGTTGATGATTGACCGACGAATACCTTTTCGGGGATTTCTGCAACAATTCCTGAAAGGACATCCCAATTTTCCTGGCCGGTTCTTCAGCTAACTACCCGCAACCTTTCCCGCTTGATATGAACATGCCAGGCGAAACTCATTCTCTTAGCCCGAAGTATCACGCTATCCGCTATCTGCCGCGGGAAGCTTCAATCACCGCCGGCGCTTGGCACAAACCTCCCCTAACAACATTTCCAATGCCAAACCCGACCCTGTTTCCCGGTCCCTTGGCAGCCAGACCTCCACGCCAACATGAAAAAACGGATGTCCCCTTTTCAGTTCTGCCGGTTCAAAAAGAGGTATAACTGGTCTATTGAACTCATACCGAAAATCATTTTCCAGGATATGGATGACACCAATCTTTTATTCAGCATGCAAAAAAAAATATTGACCTGACATTTTTTTTATTCCCATAATAAGTTAGTTGTCAGGAAACGGTTGTCAAAGTGGATGAACTGAACCCCTGAGCATCAAGAGAATTTGCGGAAAATGGAGAACGTTATGGAAATCATGTGTTGCGGATGCAACCATATCAAGAAAGGCAAAAGCTGGAAGAAACAGCTGCCGGACAATCGCAAACAAATCACCCATGCCTATTGCCCGAAATGTTTCAGCAAGGTGATGAAGAAAATTCACTCCCGTTTTGTGCAGCAGGAAGTTGCCGTCTGAACTGCAATATTTCAGATTTGTTCCGATACCACTTGATTGACGTCAATAACTTTTCCCCTTTGATTTCAACCACAATCTGGCCTTGCCGTTCCCCTGCCTGGCGGAATCCTGGATCAATTCAACCCCTTTTCTTTTGTCCCCGATTTCCAGATAAACGCGCCCCTTCTGGAAGAGCGCTTCAGCCGCGGTCGGCTTCAATTCAAGGGTTTTGTTGAAATCAGCCAGGGCCAGATCAAATTTCCTGCTCGAGCGGTATGCCTTCCCCCGCATCAGGTAGTTATTATAGCGCGGGTCCATCTCTATGGCCTTGCTGAAACTTTCAGCAGCCTCGCCAAACTTCTCTTCCCGCATCTGGTCCATGCCTTTTTCAAAGGCGCCGAGCGAATCGATTACTTTAGCCGCCTGCCGGTAGTCACGGTTGATGGCGATCAGGTCATTCTGAGCTGCAGCCATCTGCTGCTTCAGGTCCTCAATCCTGCTGACGGCTTCGTTGTTCATGCTTTCCAGCTGTTTAATCTTTTCCCCGCCCTCGTCACTTTTGATCAGTTCGCTGATCATCCTTGCCACCGAGTCAGGATCGACCTCGACCCGGGCGGTGAGCGAATAGCTCATGCCGTCCCATTTTTCATCAATGATCTCGGTCTTCACCACTCCGGCGCTTAAGGTTGTCACCTCGTCCCTGGTAAGCTGCAGGTTGACCACTTCGGTGTTGCTCTGCACATAGGTGCCGAGTCTTTCCAGAAGGAGCTTTTTGACCTCAAGAAGAGATATGGCCCGACAGGTGAGCTTGCTGTCTGCCTCGCCGGCATCATAGACATATCTTTCTTCAAATGAGACGACGCTGGCGGAAGCAATCATCGGGGCCGGAAGAAGACAGCAGAGAAAGATCATAATTTTTCCAACCATATTGGACCCTCATGAATGGATGAAGAGGAACGGATAAAAATAATCAGGGTATGTTCAAATGTTAGTGAAATATGACCAGGGATTCAACTCATATTCAACGCAACCACTTACCCGAAAAATGTCATAGCAGGACAAAAGTATCGGACCCTGCCATTTTTTCCGACAGCGGCGCATATATTGTTTACTGTTGACGCTCATTCGGTTATATAAATTGGTTTCCCTGAATAAAACCCGGGTGAATAAAAACACTCCGGACGGGAAGCTCAACTGATCGATTCATTTTATTAAATATATTGCCCCGCTGAACACCGATTACATTTGCGCGGTAACACCATCTTTACTGGAGGCACCCCATGGGTCTTACATTCAAGACAGAGGTTTTTGACACCGAAATAATAAAACTCGCCGAAACCGAAGAAATGGTCGTGGTCGGCGGCCGGGACAAATTCCCCCTGCTGCCCAAAGCCTTCGCCGGAATCAAGCAGATCGGCGTAATCGGCTGGGGCTCCCAGGGTCCTGCCCAGGCACAGAACCTGCGTGATTCGCTTGAAGGCACCTCCGTCAGGGTCAAAATCGGTCTTCGTGAGGGAAGCTCTTCCATGGCCGCCGCCCGTGAGGCCGGTTTCACTGAAAAGAACAATACCCTCGGCGAAATGTACCAGGTTATCCGCGAGTCAGACATGGTGATCCTGCTGATCTCGGATGCCGCTCAGGCCGAAAATTACCAGCAGGTCTTCGATAATCTGAAAGATGGCGCGACCCTTGGCCTTTCCCACGGATTCCTTCTCGGTTATATCGAAAGTATCGGCAAGAAGTTCCCGCCCAATGTCAATGTGGTCGGAGTCTGCCCGAAAGGGATGGGGCCTTCCGTTCGCCGCCTGTACGTTCAGGGCAAGAAAGTTAACGGCGCCGGGATCAACGCAAGTTTCGCCATTGAGCAGGATGTGAACGGCAAGGCCACCGAGCATGCACTCGGCTGGGCGGTCGCCCTCGGTTCACCCTACATGTTCATGACTACTCTCGGGTACGAGTTCAGGAGCGACATCTTCGGCGAGCGCGGCATCCTCCTCGGCGCCGTCCACGGGATCGTTGAAGCGCTGTACCGCCGCTATGTCATGGAAAAGGGGATGGATGAAACGGCAGCCTTCATCGCCACCGTCGAGAACATCACCGGACCGATCAGCAAGACCATTTCCCATGAGGGGATCATCGCCGTCTACAACAAGCTGAACGCTGACGACAAAAAGGTGTTTGAGCGGATCTACTCTCTTTCCTATGGTCCGGCCTTCGATATTCTTCTTGAGATGTACGATGAAGTCTCAAGCTGCAACGAGATCAGAAGCGTGGTCATGGCCGGCCAGAGACACAAACGTTTCCCGATGGGCAAGATCGACGGCACCAGAATGTGGCAGGTCGGCGAGAAAGTTCGGGCCAACCGGACCGAAGCAGAAATCAGGATCGATCCTTTCACCGCAGGGATGTACTGCGCAACGATGATGGCCCAGATCGATCTTCTGATCGAGAAGGGGCATTGCTTAAGCGAGGTTGCCAATGAGTCGGTCATCGAGGCCGTTGACTCGTTGAACCCCTATATGCATCATAAGGGGGTGGCCTTCATGGTTGACAACTGCTCAACCACCGCCCGCCTCGGTTCACGAAAATGGGCGCCGCGCTTCGATTACAACCTCTCCCAGCAGGCTCTCTGTGAGTATGACGCCGGCAAGGGCGCCGATGCCAAGCTGATCGACGCCTTTAAAAACCACAAGATCCACGGTGCTCTGGCCACCTGCGCCACCATGCGCCCGTCGGTCGACATCGCCTTCCTCGACTGAGATTTCAATTCACAATTAACAAAAAATGCCCGGATCAACATGGTCCGGGCTTTTTTTTTTTGCTTTCCATAGTGGCAACTCTGTCCCATAAAGAGTAAAAAAAACCATCATGAACCCGTTGTCATTCCTGATCATATCAGCTGTCGTCGTCGGCAGCCTTTTTCTCGGCGCAGCTCTCGTCATCCAGTTACGTTCCGTTGATGATATCCCTAAAAAAATAGTCGTTAAATGGCAGCTGATCTCTGTTCTGATGGGATCTTTTCTGATCGGCTATCTTCTTTTTCTGGCAATCCAGATCTTTCACGCCGATTTCCCCCTTGAGGTGCTTACTTCCGCCGTATTTTTCGGCGGCGGCCTCTTTGTCTTTGTGATCACCCGGATTACTCTCCACTCCCTGAGTCAGATTGCCGAAAACGAACGGCAATTGAAAAAAATCAATCTTGAACTTGAGCAGAGCAACCTTGAACTGACCAAAGCTTATGACACAACCATCGAGGGCTGGGGACACGCTCTTGAACTGCGGGATCGGGAAACAGAAGGTCACAGCAAAAGGGTGGTCAGAATGACGGTTGATATCTGTATAGAATTCGGGATGACCGAGGAGGAGCTTGTTCATGTCACCCGCGGCGCCCTGCTCCACGACATCGGCAAGATGGCGGTACCCGACACGGTGCTGCTGAAAGAAGGTGAGCTGACCGGTGAAGAACTTGCGCAGATGCACAAGCACCCCCTGTATGCCTACGAGATGCTCTCAAAGATCGAATACCTGAAACCGGCCCTGGACATCCCCTATTGCCATCATGAACGATGGGACGGCACCGGCTACCCGAGGGGCCTGAAAGGCAAGGAGATTCCACTGGCGGCCAGAATATTCTCGCTGGTAGACACCTGGGACGCCCTGGTCAGTGAAAGGCGCTATCACGAGCCCTGGTCGAAGGAAAAAGCCCGGAAACATATCCGGTCACGCTCCGGCACCCATTTTGACCCCGAAGTGGTGGACGTATTTTTACAGATGGATTGTTGTCATTGAAGTGAAGAGTGAAGAGTGAAGAGTGAAGAGTGAAGAGTGAAGAGTGAAGAGTGAAGAGTGAAGAGTGAAGAGTGAAGAGTGAAGAGTGAAGAGTGAAGAGTGAAGAGTGAAGAGTGAAGAAGACTCGCCCATCGCTTCCCGGCTGTCAAGTTTTTTTGACAACTGCTTGAAATCATTAGATAAAAAACCAACCTTGCGCGCACATCTTTTATTTTAACTGCAGGGCGGATTTCTTCTCGCTGATCCCCCGTTTCAGAACTTCCTGATTGTATCGACTGATCACGTCGCGCCGCTTCAGCATCCCGACAACCCAGCGGTTATCGGTCGCCTCGACAACCGGCACCTCTTCAATCCCCTTCAGATCAAAAAGGGTCATCGCGGTATAGAGATTGTCATCCGGGGTGAGAACAATAACATCCTTTGAACAGACGTTTCCCACCAGGGCTTCCATCCGCTGCTCTTCATCGTGCAGGATCCATTTCACATCCTGCATGGAGATAATCCCGGTCATCCGGCCGGTCTCGTCGATCACCGGAAAATAGAAGCTGCGTTCGGCCATCCGGAAAATCGCCAGCAATTGATCGATATTGGCTTTTTCACTGATAAAATCCACATCTTCGGTGATTTCCGCGCCGACCTTGATCGATTTCATGATCGCCATCTCCATCCCCTCGTGGATGTCAATGCCTTCCCGGCTGAAATCAACGGTGTCGATGGAATCTTGATTGAACTTCGAAGCGACCACGGTGCCGATGATACTGGTCAGCATGATCGGGATGATGATCAGATAGTTGCCGGTCATTTCGAACAGAAGAAAGATTGCCGTGACCGGGGCATGGGTGGAGGCAGCGAGAAATGCCCCGATCCCCACCGCCGCGTAGGCGCCCGGATTGGCCGTGAGTCCGGGCAGCAGTTCGTGGGCCACCCCACCGAAGGCGCCGCCGATCACTGCTCCGATAAACAGCGCCGGGGCAAAAACCCCTCCGGCCCCTCCTGAACCGAGGGTAATGGCGGTGGCGACGATCTTCATGAAGATCAGGGCAACCATCACCCAGACCACCCCGTTTCCAAACAGGACACTTTCAATATAATGGTAGCCGTCACCCATGATCTGGGGAAAGAAGATCGCCAGACAGCCAACCAGAAAGGCGCCGAAGATCGGTTTGAGTTGCGGATGAATTTTCAGCTCCGCAAAGCGGTCCCTGATCGCATAGAATATCCTGATATGAAAGACCGCGATCAGACCGATAATCACCCCCATCAGGATATAGAGGGGGATTTCAACCATCGGATTGATCAGATGATAGTCGGGAATCGGAAAAGCGGGGGACTCTCCGTAATAGGCCCGGGAAATAACCGTCGCGATGGCCGAAGAGATCACGAGGGCCGCAAAGGAGGAGACTTCATAACTGCCGAGCAGAACTATTTCGGAGGCAAAAAACACCCCGGCGATGGGGGCGTTGAACATGGCGCCGACACCTCCGGCACAGCCTGCGGCAATATAGACCTTCATCCTGGCCCCGGACATCCGGAAAAACTGGCCCACCTGGGAACCAAGGGCGCCGCCGACCTGGGCAATCGGCCCTTCGACTCCCGCCGAGCCTCCGCTGCCGATAGTGAGGGCGGTGGAAAGAATTTTGACAACGATGGTTCTGAACTTGATGATCCCGCCCTCAAGATTCACCTTGCGCAGGAACTTCGGGAATCCATAGCCATTGACCTTGCCGGGATACATCAGGGAAAGAGGAATCAGCAGGACCATCCCGGCCATCGGCACCAGTGGCAGAAGCAGAATGTGCCAGCCGCCAAGGGTTGCCAGGGCGTGGCCCGGGACAAAAATCATGTCATGGACGATTTCGGTGACCGTCCGGAAAGCGATGTTGGCAATACCGGCCGCAACACCGATTGCCGTGGCGATAATCACCATCAGGGAGTTTTCCCCGGGCAGGAATTTCTTGAGCCTGCCCGGCAAGGTCAGGTCAAGGGTGGTGATATTTAATACTTTGCCGACCTTCATAAGACTTCCATCGTTCCAGACTTCAGATCATTTCTGGCACTCAACCCGCAACCGGTCTGACCACCTTCCGCGGCACCCGGCATCCAAGCTCGGCTGCCCTGACCAGCAGATATTCGTCGGTCATGCCGGAAATAAAATCCCTGACCTTGACCGCAGGACCGAAGCTGTCCAGATACTCTTCTCCCATCCCGGAAAGAAACTCACGGTAAATCTCCGTGTTCTTTTCACCCCGACGGACATCGTCCAGATATTTCGTAAAAAGTGCCTGATAACACGAGGCAATATCATTGAACCCGGCCTTTATAACAGGATTTAAATAAATTCGCTCGTAATTGAACCTTTTCAGTTTCGCAAGAGCTTTAGAAATTTCCGGACTTAAGGATACTCTGTCTTCACGGCAACCGTTTCTGATCAGATCGGCAACCAGTCGATAGACCATGGTGCCGTTGGTCGGCCCGAGGACTTCGACGCACTCTTCAGGGATATCCTCGCGGCTAATCAGTTCCAGTTCGATAGCGTCTTCGATGTCCCGCCCGATGTACCCGATCGTGTCACACACCCTCACCACACACCCTTCAAGAGTCATCGGCACCCTCTGCTCCGGGGTCAGCGGCACCTCATCTTTCTGGGAGACGATCCGGTCAATTTCTTCAAAGCCCCTTGTCCGATATGGTCGAAGGGCATCGCTGTGGGTTTCGCCATCATGAAACAGGATGCCGTCCAGAACCTGCAGAGAAAGATTCCAGCCCCGCCCGCCCTTTTCAATCCGATCCATGAAGACCACCGACTGGATATTGTGGTGGAATTCAGGGATCCCATGGGAGAGACACAGGTCCGACAAGAGCCGCTCGCCTTCATGCCCGAAGGGCGGGTGGCCAAGATCATGGGCCAGGGCAATGGCCTCGATCAGGTCCTCATTCAGACCAAGGAAGCGGCCAACCGTCCGGGCGATCTTGGAAACCAGCTGCACATGCAGAACCCGGTGCGAGATATGATCGTTGGTGACCAGCGAAAAGACCTGGGTCTTGTCGATATATCTGGTATAGGCCCTGGAGTGGAGGATCCGGTCGCAGTCAAGCGAGAATGACTGGCGATGCCCCGCCTTTTCTTCGGGACGACGTCGGATGGAATCCCGGCTCAAGGTGGCAAAAGGGTGCAGTCGAACCGATTCCTGTTCATCAAGAATATCACGGAGAGCGGCAAGCTCATGATCAGGAGTGAAATCAATCATGTTCAAAGTTAAGAAGAGGTCCTCGATCAGGAACCGGCGGATTGGCGTAAATCATACAGTTCGACTCCATCACAAAGCAGTTTTTTCAATATCCCCGGATCCCATGGCTTGACAATATAGCGGTCGATCCCCTTTCTATTCACCTCAGCCAGAATCAGCTCCACATCGGCATGACCCGAGAGAATCATCCTGACAATCTTCGGATTGATCTCTTTTGCCATTTCAAGAAGTTCGAACCCGTTGGTCCCCGGCATTTTCACATCGGCGACAATAACCTTGCATGGCATTCTGGCCAATACTTCCAAAGCCTCGCTCGCCGAACCGGCTGTGAGCGCCGTTAAATCCTCATCCATCAACTCCCGCCTCATGGCCGCCAGAATCTTCTCGTCATCATCTACAAACAGAATAATATCTTCCATAATTATTCCCTCGCTGAATTATTGATCACTCCCTCTCCTCATATTCTAACAACCACCCTGCCCTGGATACCGCCTTTCATGATCCTGTTGATCTCATCATCAAGACCATCAAGATCCACTTCCCGGCAAATGGATTCCAGATTACCCAGTTTCCAGTCCGAACCGATCTTCTGCCAGATCTCTTTCCGCAACGCCATCGGACATTCCGCTGAATCGATGCCGAGCAGCGAGATCCCCCGCAGGATAAAGGGAAAGACATTCGCCGAAAACTCAGGCCCCGCCACATTGCCGCAACAGGTAACCACCCCACCGTATCTGACCGACCGTAATGCCGTTGACAAAAGCTCGCCGCCCACGGTATCGACCACCCCACTCCAGCGCCCTTTCAGGATCATCCGGCCGCTCCGGTCCGTCGCCTCCTCCCTGGTGATGACTGCCGCCGCACCCCGCTCTTTCAGGAACGGGACCGCCGACTCCTTGCCGGTCACCGCCGTTACTTCATACCCTGCCTTAGCCAGAATCCCGACACTGAATATCCCGACCCCGCCGGTAGCTCCAGTCACCAGAACCTTTCCATGTTCAGGCTTTACCCCGCCCTGAATCAGACGCCATACCGAGTGGGCGGCCGTAAAACCGCCGGTTCCGTAAATCATGCTTTCTTTAAGGCTCAAACCGTCCGGGAGCTTCATCACCCACCCGGCAGGCACCCTGATATACTGGCCAAACCCGCCGGAGGTGTTCATCCCGAGATCATAACAGGAAACGACAACCTCATCCCCGGGACGAAACTCTCCGCCGACACATTCTGCAACAATTCCTGCCGCATCGACCCCGGGGGTATGAGGGTATCTCCTGGTGACCCCCCTGTTCCCCGAAGCAGACAAGCCATCCTTGTAATTGAGGGAAGAATACATCACTCGGACCAGCACCTCGCCCGGCGGCAGATCATCAACACTTCTCTCTTCAACGCCTCTCGTAAAAACCCCTTCCTGGTTTTCCCTGACCACCAGAGCCCTGAAACGCTCACCCGTCATATTGTTTCTCCATCTTTTGCTTCGACTCAGAATAATATCTGCATGCGATAACTATTTTTTATTTTTTCCAGACCTGCCGATGTAGTAGAATCGTTCTATTATGTTCACAAGTTTACAGAACCGCCGATACATTTAGAACAGATTTCTTTATCCACTCAGGGCCGGTTAAGGCCTACCGGGATCAACTATTGATAAATTCCAAGGGCAGTTTACAACATCTGCACATTTGGGTAGAAGAGTTTAACACATGTTGCAAATTCATTAACCGATAACTGTTTTTGATCCGTAATTTTTTAAGGGAGATTATTATGTCCGGCTACTCCGCAGACTTCCTGAAGGCCATTGAAACAGGAAGACCACCCAATATTGTAAAACTTTTCCCGAACTCGAAAGCTCTTCTGGTCAGCGGTAAATTTATCGACCGGGCGCTTCTCGCCAAGGGCAAGGCAATGACCATTGCCGCCAATGGCCGGAGCAGCCTGGTGATCCGCGGCGCACTGATGGCCGCCCAGAAAGCCGATGCCGCGATTATCATCGAGATCGCCCGTTCCGAAGGTGGCGCCAAGGCTTACTGCCCTACCAATTACTGGAATATGGCCCGCCAGGTGGATGCTTTCTGCAATGAACTCGGGATCACGGTGCCGGTGGCCATCCACGCCGATCATTACGGGATCAAAAAGGAAAGCGACCTCGAATATGCCAAGGTAGAAATCCCCACCATGTTTGAAGCCGGGATCACCTCCATTGCCATCGACGCCTCCCATATGCCGGACGACAAGAACCTTCTGGCCAATCTGGCCCTGAAACAATTCGTTCCCGCCTGGGCAGGTCTTGAAACCGAAATCGGCGAGATCAAAGGCAGCGACGGACTCTCTTCTGCAGACGAAGCCCTGTTCCTGATCAGAGGGTTGAATGCCCACGATATCTTCCCCGACTGGATTGCCCTAAACAACGGCACCACTCACGGTATCGAAGCCAGCGGCCAGGGCATCCAGGTCGAACTGACCGCCTCCATCCATAAAGTGCTGACCCCCTATGGCGTTTCCGGCGCCCAGCACGGCACTTCCGGGAACAGTTCCGACCGCCTGCGTGACATCGCCTCGAAAACCAGAACCACCAAGGCCAATGTGGCAACCGCCCTGCAGATGGTTTCCTGGGGTCTTGAAGTGAACGATTACGGCAACGCCATTCTTGATGGTGACGGCAATTTCCAAAAAGTGAAAACCGAAGGGGTCACCGAGGTTCTCTGGCAGGAAATGGTGGAATACGCCACCAAAAACGGCTGGAAAGGGGGCAATTACAAAAACCTGAACCTGCCTTTTGAAAACAAGATCCTCGGGCAGCCCAAAAGCATCCGCGACCGGATGGCCGGTCGGGTTTGTGATTTTGTCTACAACATGCTCGTCAATGTTTTTAACGCCGAAGGATCCGCTCCGATAGCCATTGAGACTATTCTCAAATCAGGCAGCTACGATCCCGGGCATAAAGCGGAAAGAACCGAGAATCCAGCCGACTGGACCGGTGACAAGATTGCCCGGATGGCCGCCACCCTTGATACCGACAAGGGCCCGGCCGGCAACTTTGACGACTGACCGGCACCGAACTGTCGGTTAAAAAAAAAGCAGACGCCAACCAGGGGGTCTGCTTTTTTATTTTCGCTCAACGGTTGCCACAATTTCCAAAAAGGGCTAATAATATCAGACAGATTGCTGCTATCTGACCGAATTTCCTCTCAGATCATCTCGACAACCTGTCTGTAAGGAGCGCTTATGCCCGGTTTGTTTGACCCCATCGAAATCAACGGACTCAAACTTGGCAACAGACTGATACGCTCCGCCACCTGGGAAGGCATGTGTGAAACAGACGGCCGCCCAACCCCCAAACTCACAAAGTTTTATCACGCCCTCGCCCTGGGTGAAGTCGGACTGATCATTACCGGTTACACCTTTGTAAGTCCGGAAGGGAAACAGCTTCCCGGCAAGATGGGCATTCACACGGATACCTTTGCTGCAGACTACAAATCCATGGTTGATGCCGTGCATGACGCAGGCGGGAAAATATGCCTCCAGCTCGTCCATGCCGGCGGCCAGACCGACTCCGGAAACGCAGGCCGTAAGCCCCTGGCCCCATCCGCCATTGCATCCGCCCAGTACCCGGAGATCCCGGCCGAGATGACTGCCGATGACATCAGCAATGTGGTCAGGGCATTCGGTGACGGCGCACGAAGGGCCAAGGAATACGGATTTGACGCGGTCCAGCTCCATGGCGCCCACGGATACCTGATCAACCAGTTTCTCTCACCACTCACCAACCGCCGTGGCGATCTCTATGGCGGGACTGCCGTGAACCGCCTCCGTTTCCTGCGCGAGGTGTATGAAGCGGTGAGAACAGCGGTCACCCCCGATTATCCGGTACTGATCAAGCTGAACGGTTCTGATTTTCTGGCCGGAGGACTCGATCGAGAGGAGGCCCTCTCCGTTGCCCGATACCTGGATGAAGCCGGCATTGACGCCATTGAGGTGAGCGGCGGAACCCCCGCTTCCGGCGAGCAGACACCGGCCCGAAAAAAGATCAGTAGTGAAGAGCAGGAGGGCTACAACCTCTCCCTCGCCGCCGATATCAAGAAGCACGTCACCTGCCCGGTCTTTTCAGTCGGAGGGTTTCGCTCACTTTCCGTTATTGAAAAAGCGCTCGCCGATCATGCCGCCGATTGCTTTTCCATGGCCAGACCATTTATCCGAGAGCCCGATCTTGCCAAACGCTGGCGACTTGGTGAAACAACCAAGGCAAGATGCATTTCCTGCAACGGCTGTTTCATCCCCGGCATTAAGGAGGGCGGCATCTACTGCGTTGCCGAAAAAAAGGAACGGGAAAAAGCACAGGAACAGTAATTCAACTCCGGGGGGAGACCAGAACCATGAACTATCAACCTGAGGACAAATCCATCCTCCTTGTCGACGATGACCCATCGGTCCTTGAGATCATCGGCAGGAGCCTGAGAGCGCTGAACTACACCAATCTTCTTTCGGTGTCGAACGGCGACGACGCCATCAAACTGATCAACCTGGAAAATTTCGACCTGATCATCACCGACCTGATCATGGATAATGTCGATGGTTTTGATGTGCTGAAAAAAGCCAAGGCCAAAGATCCGTTCATGGGGGTTGTTATCATCACCGGCCATGGCGGTCTGGTCCATTCCGCGGTGGAGGCATTACGACTCGGGGCGGACGACTACCTGCTCAAGCCCTGGGAAACGGAAGAAATGGTCATCCGGATCCAGAATGTCCTTGAAAAACTCGATGCCCTGCGAAAGATCAAACTCTATGAGGAGTTCCTGCCCATCTGCTGCAGCTGCCATATGATCCGCGACGACGATGGCGTTGCCAACGGAACGGGTTCCTGGCTCAGGGTCGATGAGTTTCTGACGAAAAAAACCACCGCCAAGCTGACCCATGCCTATTGCCCGAAATGCGCCGAAAAAATGAGGAAGGAATCGGGGATCATCTAAGCCCCTGCCGCCATCCCCGGAAGAACACTTTGCCCCTCCCTTTTATCGTCAGCCGCGCTGACCATCCGCATCTATAGATACGAATCGGTTGCCCGAATTCTTTCAGGTTCGTTTTCGCCCCTCAGATTCGGACAACCCGGATTGATCATATCGGCCCGCCCGCATCCTTTCATTACCATCAATTGAAGCTTCCCATGCCCGAATGAAAACCTACCCCAAAACACTTCTGGAAATAATCACATATTTGTCATCTGTGTAAATAGCAAGTTTACATATATGTAACATATAGCAGACCCACGACCTCGTCATGACGCTACCCCAGAACGATTATATGTAATGTTTTCAGATAATTATCACCTCATTTTTCGACAACACCATTCATGGCACGCTCCTTGTAATAAGATTGATCAAAACCAATTACAGGAGGCCTTACCATGAAAAAAATTGAAGCGATCATCAAGCCATTTCAGCTTGACGCACTCAAAGAAGCAATGCACACCCTAGGTGTCTTCGGCATGACAGTTACTGAAGTAAAGGGATTCGGCAGGCAAAAGGGGCATACCGAAATCTACCGCGGGGCTGAATATGATGTTGATTTCGTCCCCAAGGTAAAAGTCGAGATTGTCACCAATGATAAGATGGTCGACAAGGTGGTTGAAATGATCATCAGCACTGTAAACACCGGCAAAATCGGGGACGGAAAAATCTTCATCATCCCGGTTGATACAGTCTGCAGGATCAGGACCGGCGAAAGAGATCAGGACGCAATCTAGCTCCCTGACAGAACTGAACTTAATCAATACAATCAAGGAGTTACACAATGAAACGCACATTACTTAAAAGAGCCCTGTTTCTATCGGTGCTGCTGCTGCCGGTCCTGGCTGGCGCAGCTGACGAAGCACCGCCGACAATCACCTCAAACGCCGAAGCGATTAAAGGCGTGCAGACCCATCTGGATTACGTCTGGACTCTGGTCGCCGCCGCCCTTGTTTTTTTCATGCAGGCCGGATTTGCGATGGTTGAAAGCGGCTTCACCAGAGCCAAGAGCGCCGTCAATATCATGATGAAGAACCTGATGGATTTTTCCATGGGCTCCCTCTTTTTCTGGGCCATCGGCTTCGGCATCATGTTCGGCACCACCAAAACCGGCTGGTTCGGCACAACCGGCTTCTTCCTCTCCGACTTCAAGGTCGGCGGCGACCCGTGGGTCCTTGCTTTCTGGATGTTCCAGTGTGTATTCGCCGCCACTGCCGCGACCATCGTTTCAGGAGCAATGGCTGAAAGGACCAAGTTCACCGGCTATCTTATCTACAGCGCCGCCCTCTGCGCCTTTATCTATCCGGTTTACGGCAGCTGGGCCTGGGGCAGCCTGTTAAACGGCAACGGCTGGCTTGAAGGCCTTGGATTTATTGACTTTGCCGGTTCAACGGTTGTTCATTCGATCGGCGGCTGGGCAGCTCTTGCCGGGGCCATTGTTCTCGGACCGAGACTTGGCAGGTATTCAAAATCAGGCAAGGTCGTGGCCATTCCCGGTCACAACATCCCGATTGCCGCCCTGGGCGTATTTATCCTCTGGCTCGGCTGGTTCGGCTTCAATCCCGGCTCGACCACTGCCGGGAACAAGGATATCGCAATGATTTTCGTCAACACCAATCTCGCCGCCGCGGCGGGTGCTGCAGCCGCAATGTTTACTTCCTGGTTCAGGTTCGGCAAACCTGAGATCGGCATGAGTTTGAACGGTGCGCTTGCCGGCCTGGTCGGCATTACCGCCGGCTGTGCAAATGTCACTCCCGGCAGCTCAATCATCATTGGTCTGATTGCCGGGATCCTGGTTGTCTTTTCGGTCCTGTTCTTTGACAAGATCAAAGTCGATGATCCGGTCGGCGCGGTATCAGTCCATGGGGTCTGCGGCGCGTGGGGCACCCTGGCCGCCGGGCTCTTCAACATCGAAGGGGTAACGGCAAAGATCGTCACCACTCAGCTGATCGGTGTCGGTTCAGCCTTTGTCTGGTCCTTCGGGGTTGCCTTTATCCTCTTCAAACTGATCAACGCCACAGTCGGTCTTCGGGTCAGCGAAGAAGAAGAGATGATGGGTGTGGACATCGCCGAGCACGGCGGACATGCATACAACGATTTCCAGATAACCAAGTAGAATTTTGAAAACAACGTATCGAATTCATAAACCAAAAAAGGAGACCTGCAAATGAACACCATTACAAAAAAACTTATCCTGACAAGCGCAATCCTGATGTCAACCATGACGGTAATTCCCGCCATGGCTCTGGCCGAGGACAAACCAACGGCAGACTTTACAACCGGCATCTACAGCGATTATGTCTGGAGAGGATATGCCCTGAGTGACGACAGTGTTGTGATCCAGCCATCCATGACCGTTTCATACAAAGGTTTTGCCGCCAATCTCTGGGGTTCCCTCGATACAGATTATCTGAATACCGACGAGAAGAACTGGCTGGAAACGGACATGACCCTTTCCTATGAAGGTTCAGCCGGCAAAATCGGCTACGGAGCCGGTTGGATTTATTATGAAGTGGATGGCGCTGATGACACCCAGGAAGGCTATGTATCGGTAAGCGTTGATACCATCCTTGCCCCGAGCCTGACCGTGTATGTAAACCTTGAGGACACTTCGGCATATTACTCTACCCTCGGCATCAGCCACTCACTGCCTTTGGCGGAAGGAATGGCCCTTGATCTGGGGGCCCAGGTCGGTTACCTGGATAACGGAGCCTCCTACAATGAGTTCCATGATGCTCTGCTCAGTGCTTCCATGAGCTTCGCGGTCGCTGAATATATTTCCGTAACCCCCGAACTGTACTACTCTTTCGCCCTTACCAGTGACTCGGAAACGAATATAAAAGCCGGCAGCGCTGATAATGACGACAACCACTTTTACGGCGGAATTTCGGCAAGTTTGGCATTCTAAGTAAGCCCTCCTCAATTCCTTTCTCTCCCCCGGATACGACCGGTTGAGCCGGCCATATCCGGGGGAGAACGAGTTTCAACAAAATGTTTATAACCGGATACCGCTCAAGTTGAGCAGCTCGTCTGCACAACTTGAGCTTTATGCCCCTGGGCGAAAGCGAGTTCGCGAAACATCGAAACTACTACCCGAAGAGTGAAAAAGACAAACCCCGTGGCCAGAAAATTCCTTGTTTTTCAACATAATGAATGGGAAGTCCCCGGCGAGTATGTGTTCAAAAGCGCGGCAAAGAACAATGTTCTGCTTGACGTCTGCCGGGTATGGGAAGAAAAAATCCCGAGTCTCTCGCCATACGATTGCTTGATGGTGCTGGGCGGCGGCCCGAATGTGGACCAGGAGGATGTTTATCCATTTCTGACAGAAGAAAAAAGGGTCATCCGCCAGTCACTTGCGGAGGACAGGCCGTACCTTGGTTTCTGTCTAGGCCACCAGCTTCTGGCAGAGGCGATGGGGGCCGAGGTCGGACCGAATCACCAGGCAAGCATCGGTTTCATTACCGGCTTTGTGACCCACAACGGCTATAACCACCCGGTGCTGGCGAACCTCCCATGCTGCCTGCCGATTTTCAAATGGCACCGTTATGCGGTACAGGAACCCTTGCCAAGGCATCTTGAGATTCTGCTGACCTCGCGGGAGTGTCAGATTGAAGCGATTTCGGTGGTGAACCGGCCGCACATCGTCGGTTTTCAGTTCGACAACCAGTCGGCGGCGCCAAACGATGTTGCCAAATGGCTGATTCACGACCGCGAGTGGCTGAACTCCCTGCCCGATCCGGTCAACCCGGGAAAAGTGCTGAGCGCGGCCGAAAAATGCTCCCAGGAAACCGGCTGTGAATTTGAACTGATCTTTGACAATTATCTCCGAACAATCGAAAATATGGCGTAAGATATAAAAGACCATGAGTACATCGCCCAAAGACAGCATATTCAATCTGCTTCTCCAGGATGGACCTTTTGCCACAGGCGACCATCCACCGGACGGCAGACTCTTTTCCGGCGCCAACCGGGACCTGGTCCGGCACATTCGCAACAGCAAGGTTGCGACCAGATACCGGGTGATCCGCGACCAGATTTTTGATTTTCTGGACGTCCGTTCATACGGGGACATTGAAAAGCTGCTCGGCAACCCCGAGAGGAAAAAAGAAATCAACCGCAGGTCGTACCGGCTGCTCGCCAACATGTTCGGGATAGAAGGAAATGACCGGGAAATCATCAACAGGGTCGATGGCTACTCGCGGACTGCCGATGGGGTGATCCGCTATCTGCGCAACAAGGTCCTCGCCAACTATGCATCGCACGTGGAGATCACCAACGAGATCGATATTTCCACGAGCCCCGTTGAACTGCTGCTGATCACCTACAACAAAAGGTATTCCAAGAAAGCGCGCTTCGAGGCGAAGCGCAAACTCCTGCTGATGCTGCTGGCCGCATCCATTGATCAGCGGGAAAGGGAAACGGAGATCGAGGCGAAATTCGCGAACTTTCTCGATTTTTTAAACGATCACGTCTGGAGCAGGGAAAATCTGATCGGCGATCTTGATCCGGTGTATATCTTGAGTACGCATGAACCGGAGAACTTCACCACCACCGGCCTGAAGATAATCAGCCCTGCCGAAGCGGCAAAGATCAAAGCCGGAAAGGGGCGCAAGCTGACCCTGATCAAAAGAAGAAGTTTCCGGGTCAGAGGAAAGGAGATTCCGATCTACGTCAGCATCCGCAAGAAGCCCGCGGAAGCCAAGGTTCTGAAACTGTTACGCAAGGGAGAGGAGAACCCCGCGGTCGCGGTCGATGACGAGCTTGGGTTGATGGCGGTTGTCGACACCCAGCTTGAAGTAAAGACCTTCCAGAAACACCTGACCCGGAGTGCGATCGAGGCGAATTCTTTCATGGTCCTTGAAGAGGTCAGTGATTCATTGCAGGGCGACGTGCACCATAACGGCAATATCGGCAGTTCGGAGAAAACGCCGATGCTCAAGTTCTTCGCCCGGATGGGAGGAATGCGGGTCGAGTTCATCGTCCACACCAACGAGAGTTATCTGAACTATATGTACCAGAAGGATGTGGCCCACGATGAATACGAGGTGAAACGGATTTTTGATTCGGGGGTGGCGGAACTGCTGTTCCCCCTGGAGATCTATCACCTGGACATGAAGATTGTCAAAGAAAAGCTGATCCGCTGGTTCAGGACCAGAATCGAGGAATTCTAGCGCCTGCAGGGTTTCAGACTGTCACCTCTTCCTCCTCAAACACGGAACGGGTCCGCCAAATACCCCGACCAAGAGCCCTTCATCCTGAAGGGGTGACAGTCTGAAGCCCTGCGGTTTATTGCCTGCCGTCGCACATAAAACAGAAAAACCGGGGGCAAACCCGGTTTTTCAAATCAACTCCAGAAAAAACCGTTGCTCTATTTGCCGACGATCCGGCCGAGGTCCTTGACCTTGTCAACCTCTTCCTTGATAGCTGCGGCTTCCTTGACTCCGGGAACACTCTCCTCGACTTCACGCAGCCCTTTCTTGAAAGAGCTGATCCCTCTGCCGAGACCGGCCCCGATTTCCGGCAGTTTTTTCCCGCCGAACACCAGAAACGCAATCCCTAAAATAACAATCAGCTCAGGGGTACCCAGTCCAAACATAATTTCACCATGTGACGAGTCGTTGTATTAAAGGGATCAGGCATCGGAAGAGTTGTCGTCTTTTTTCTCTTCGATCTTTTCCTTTTCCTCTTCTTTTTTGGTGGCTTCCTTGAAATTCTTGATTCCCTTTCCTATCCCGGAGCCGATCTCAGGCAACTTTCCGGCCCCGAAAATAATGACGATGATCACCAGAATCACGATCAGTTCCGGCATGCCAAGTCCAAACATGTTGTTCTCCGTATATTAACTTATAAAATATTCCTTGAATGATCCGAACCAATGAAATCTACCGCAAAAAAAAATTGATGGCAAAGCAATTCGCGCACTCAGTGAAACGACACCCGGAGGAAGATCCTGCTGCCACCTGATTTCAGCCGCCGACACTTCGCCTTTTCGAGGACATCAACCGGCCACAACCCTCTGCAACAGCCGCCCCACGTCAGATGATGCCGCCGCCATCTTTTCAAGAATCTCAGCCACCATGATCGGCTGAAAATTGTCCGGGTCATTGACGTTTGCAATGACTGAAAGCGCCAGCACCTTCATTTGCGCGTGGCGAGCGACGATCACCTCGGGCACCGTCGACATCCCGACCGCATCAACGCCAAGCGTCTTGAGATATCGGGTCTCGGCCGGGGTTTCAAGACTCGGCCCCGGCACAGCACAATAGATGCCGGTACAGGTATTTTTCATCCCGAGCTCCGCCGCCGCGTCCAGGCATCGTTTTGCGAGCTTTTCGTCATAGGCTTTCGACATGTCGGGAAACCGCTCCCCCCAGCCATCGACATTGGGGCCGCGCAAGGGGTTGTCGCCGATCAGATTGATATGGTCCTTGACAACCATGATGCTTCCGGGGCATAGATCGTCTCTCAATCCCCCGGCGGCATTGGTGATGACAAGGTTTTTAATCCCGAGTAGCGATAGAACCCTTATCGGGATAGTCAGTTCCCTGGTCGAATACCCTTCATAGTAATGGTGCCTGCCCTGAAGGGCCACCACCGGGACCCCGACCATCTTCCCGCAGACAAGGTTTCCGGCATGTCCGACGACCGTGGATCCCGGAAAGCCCGGGATATCCTCATAGGGGATGATTTGCGCCTCTTCAATCATCCCGGTTATCGAGCCAAGCCCGGTCCCGAGAACAATCGCGTATTCCGGAACAAACGGAAGCCGGCCTTCGAGAAACCGCACCCCCTCATCAACCCTCTCCCGGTATCCGGCAAAATCATCCATCACAATGACACCTGTTCATTCCTTAAAGACGACTCATCAACTCTTCACTCCAGAAAAACCGCCCGCATCGGATATTGCTATTTCCAGCGACAATTAATAAAGTGTCCGGAAATATAAAACAACTCCGAATCATTTCCATATTCAACTCGGTGAGACCATGGATTTCAACCAGTTGCTGGACAACATCAAATCATTTCAGGAAAACCCGCTGCTCAAACCGCTGATCATCGTTATCGTTTATGCCGTTCTGGCCAAGATCGCCGATCTGGTGATCGACCGGATATTCAGGAAAATCGCCGGCCGGACCAGCTTCAGCTCCGATGACAAACTGATTGATCTGCTGCATGCCCCCGCCTGTTTTACCATATTTCTGGTCGGAATCCTTCACGCCCTGTCGGTGGCCCGGCTGAACGCACCCTGGCAGACAGTTCTGCCCGCCGCAACCAAGAGCCTGCTGCTCTTCGTCTTCCTGCTCGCCCTGGCCCGTTTTTTCAACTGGCTGACCGAGCTCAATATCACCAGAGATCTGAAAACCGACAAGCTGGGCAAGGATTTCTCCCTGCTCCTGAAAAATCTGATCCGGGTGGTGGTGCTGGTTGCAGGGCTCCTCTGGCTGCTCGCGATCTGGCAGATCGACCTCACCCCGCTCTTCGCCTCGGCCGGGATTGCCGGGATCGCCATTGCTCTGGCCGCCAAAGACACCCTGGCGAATTTTTTCGGGGGGCTCTCCATCTTTATGGACAAGACCTTCAAGCTTGGCGAATACATTATCCTTGAGAGCGGGGAAAGGGGCGAGGTGGTTGAAATCGGCATCCGCTCAACCAGAATCAAGACCAGGGACGACGTGCTGATCACGATTCCCAATTCAATCCTGGCCAATTCGAAGATCATCAACGAGAGTGCGCCGATCCCGAGATTCCGGATCCGGGTGCCGGTGGGGGTCGCCTACGGCAGCGATCTCGACCAGGTTCAGGAGGTGCTGCTTCAAGTTGCCGCGAATAATCCCAATGTGGCCCTGGAACCTGAAGCGCGGGTCAGGCTGCGCGCCTTCGCTGATTCGTCGGTGAATTTTGAACTTCTCTGCTGGGTGGATGATCCGAGACTCAAGGGGCTTGAAACCCACAATCTGCTTACCGCCATCTACAAGGCCTTTGGTGCGAACAATATCAGCATTCCGTTCCCGCAGCGGGATGTGCATCTGATAAGCTCATAAGCCATGATGCGAGGGCCAAAAAGACGTGCCGGGCTTTCAGGCAAGTAAACCTTCGAGTGCCTGGAGAAACCGCGGGGGATCAAGCGGTTTACTGAAAGACATATCGGCGCCCAGCCGCACCGCTGAATACAGGTAATCCGCCGGGAGGTTTCTGCCTCCCCCGGAAATCGCCACAATCTTCATATCAGGGCACTCCCTGCGGATCTGGATGATCGTTTCGATCCCCTCCTGGTTCGGCATCAGGATATCGGTCACGACCAGATCGATATCTTCATTCCGGCAGGTCAGATGCGCGCCTCGTCCGTCTTCGGCCTCAATCACTTCATAGCCGTTCATCAACAGGACTTCGCTGAGGGTTTCCCTGAAGACGTCGTCGTCATCGATAAGCAGAATGGTCGCCATCTGAGCCACCGTTTTACTTAAACCATCCGGTCAGCGTCTCGAAACCGGACAACATGTGCCGTTCTTTCGGGGGGTTCAGATCGATGGCGGCGAGATAAAGATTGATTCTCCGGTACGATGCGGCAACTTCTTCTTCCGTCACCTCCCGACCAAGTTCGTGTTCCAGCGACTTCCTGACCCTGTCCCGCGCCCTTTCATCGATCTTCATAGTCTCCCTCCTGAACTGTTTCATCATTCTCCCATATGCAAAATCATCTCAAAATTCCGGAGTCAGGGTCAAGGTTTTTTATGATTTTTCCCCCTCAATTTATTTGTCGATCATCAAGTGTCCGCCAAACCAGGCGGTGGTCAATTTTGATCAAAAAAAAGCGGCGGTCCCGTTCAGAACCACCGCTTTTTTTTAATTGAGAACTGAATATTCAGTGATCAGAAATCTTCGAAAGAGTCATCATCACCCATCGGGATGATCTCTTCCGGTTTGCTCTTTTTCCCGGGTTTTGCCGGAGTATGAGTGAGCGCCTTGACCGGCTGCTTCGTTTTCGCTTTCCCGCTTTTTCCGGCAGCGGCGGAGTATCGAACACTCCTGTGCCCTCCGGAATCGGCGGACCCCGCGCCATGGACAATTGCCTGCAGGTTTTTGATCAACCCCATCATCTGCTCAGACTGGGCGGAGAGCTCCTCTGCGGCCGCCGCCGACTCCTCGGCGCTGGCCGAGTTCTGCTGGGTCACCGAATCGAGCTGGGTGGTGGCCTGATTGATCTGCCGGAAGCCCGACTCCTGCTCCTTCGAGGCCGAGGCGATCTCATCGATCAGGGTCGCCATCTTTTCGATACTCTCGGCGACCTCCGAGAAGGAATCATTGGTCCGTTTTACAATTTCGGTGCCGCCGTTGACCTTGTTGATGGTCCCTTCAATAAGCGCCGCCGTATTCTTGGCCGCCTCGGTCGCCCGCATGGCAAGGTTTCTGACCTCGTCGGCCACCACCGCAAACCCCGCACCCGCTTCACCGGCCCGGGCCGCTTCGACTGCGGCATTCAAGGCCAGCAGATTGGTCTGGAAGGCGATCTCGTCGATGGTCTTGATGATCTTTGAGGTCTCTTCGCTGGCCCTGGAAATCTCGCCCATGGAAGAAGTCATCTCGCCCATCGAGGAATTGGCCGAACCAACAATTTTCCGCGCCTCCTTCATCAGCGCATCGGCCTGGGTCGCGTTCTCGGCATTGCCCTTGGTCATCGAATACATCTCCTCCATCGAGGAAGAGGTCTCCTCAAGGGCCGCCGCCGCGGTGGTCGAGCCGTCGGCCAGGGTCTGGCTCGCGGAGGCGACCTGGGAAGAAGCCGCCGCCACCTGCTCGGCCCCGGAGATCATCCCGTTTACCGTAGTGTTGATCGGCCCGGCGATGCCGTTGGCCAGCAGAAAGGCCAGCACTATTGCCACCACAAAGGTTATGATGGCCACCGTCATGGCAAGCCACGCCATGCGAACAGCGCTGGTGCTTGTTTCAGCTGCAAGGATATTGGCTCCCTTAATCGCCTTTTCGTGAAGCGCTTCCACCAACGGTTCGATCTTATGCACATTATCCCGCATCTCAGCTATCGCCCCGGCGATCTTCCCGTCCACCGAAACCATCTTGTCAAAACCTTGCTTGTAGGCGATTAATCCGTTCCGGATCTCACCAACCTTGTCTCTGAGAAGGGAGTTTCCTTCCAGCTCTTTAGAAAGTTTATCGATTACCTTGTGAGCCTTTTCGACATATTTCGCATCTTTCCGCATTATATAATCTTTTTCATGCTTGCGGACTTCAAGCAGGAGCGATCTCGGCCCAAGGGTCTCGATATCATCCCCTTTAAAATATTCAGAAACCTTATGAACCGTATCCCTGAACTCGCCCTGTAAGCCCGAATTCTCGTCCAGCCCCGCTTCCTGATAGAGAGCAACCGTTTTTTCATACGATTTCAGATAAGCCTCTGCGTAACCGATAATCGCTTTAGCCTCTTCAAGATGCTCGACATCATTAGTCCGGGTGGCAATTCCAACTATCTTCTCACCCTTTTCAATCAAGGTGGCAACAGTCTTGCGATTCATCTCAAGATACTTCAGGTCTTTCCGGAGGAGAAAATCTTTCTCATTCCGTCTTGCCTGGAGCATCATCACATCGATATCACCCGCAAGGACCACCATCTCTACATCCTCATCCAGCAGGTTGTTGAAACGGGATGTACAGGAGGTGGTCGCATACTGGTAAATCCCGACCACAATCGCCATCATTAAAAGAACACATCCGAACCCACCCAGAATCTTATGACTCAGTTTCAGTTTCGCTAGCATTGATTGGCTCTCCTTCTCTTCAATTGTATTCCAGGCGTGACAATCGACATTCACCCCAAGCCGCAGCCGCATACTGTTTAAATGCTACCACAACGGGTTATCTGAAAGTCAACGTGTTTTTCGGCTTTTCTTATCTAACCGTGGGACGAAATTGGCATGGCGAGGGGGAAACGACAATGCAGAATGTAAAATGCAAAATGCAAAATGATGAATGATGAATAATGGACAGGAAACAAAAAAATACGCGGGGTAAGAATGCAGGAGACGCGAATTGACAATCTGATTACCACCGAGACTCAGCCTGCTTGCTGGACCTCCAGGCAAGTCATTGATATTATTGGTTTATACCGATATCGGTGTGGAGTAGAACTTGAGTTGGGACAACCTTCGCCATGCTCAGGATGAGCGGGTTTCGGCTGACTCAGTATGATCCTTCGACAAGCTCAGGACGAGCGGTATCGCCAGGCTCTTGAAGAGGAGGGACTGTAAACAGACATCATCCCTTCCGCACTCCCGCACTTCCGCTCACCCTGAGCCTGTCGAAGGGTGAGCCGGTCGAAGCCACCCTAAGCCGTTCCTGTCCGAGAATTGAGCGAGCCTGCCTTCCATTTTGCATTTTACATTCTGCATTCTGCATTTTGCATTTTGCATTCTGCATTTTTTCATTTTGCATTCTGCATTCCAAATTCTTCATTTTGCATTTTGCATTTTGCATTTTCAATGAATGATCTTGTCATTGAGCAGCTGGAAATACGATGACCCCATATCGTCTTTCGCCTTGAACCCCCTTTCCCCGATCCGGACGGTGTTGCCGAGATAGACTTTGTCGATCACCCGGATGGCCGCTTTCTGCAGGGTGTCCGCCGCAGTGACTTCGATCGCGTTCTCCTCTTCCTGCAGTTCCTTGCGGTGCTTGATGAATTTGTTCAGGTTGTCGAGGATCTGCAGATAGAGTTCGCGCCTGGCAGGGGGCACTTGGTCCAGCAGCTCTTTGATGGCGGTCACATTTACCGAAGTGATCTGGATGGTTCTCATCATTTTATTAATATTTTCAGTGCAATAGACAATTTCCTGCCGCACTTTTTCAAGACCCGCGAGAAGCCTCGGATCTTTCTGAATGATGACCTCGGTATTCTGGTTCGACTCCGAGCCGACCGCCGTACACAAGATCTCCCTGGTCGCGCTCACCTTCGCCCCGACAATCCGCCCGCCTCGACTGCCGGCAGACCTTCTGACGGTCACCGTGCCGCCGGACCGGACCTTGCCCCCGAAGATGTAACTGTCGATGATGATATTGCCCTGCACCGTCACATCGGCGTCCTGGATGAACTTCGCCTGCAGGTTTCCGAGCACCACGACCCTCGTCTTCTCCCCGATGATTCCGTTGCTGATCTTCAGATCACCTTTGACCAGGACCGTGGCGTCATTTTCCACCGTGCCGCCGATGGTCGTATTGTCTCCCGCCTTCACCGAGAACCCGGCCAGCACCGAGCCGGTTACGGCGAGTCCGGTCTTCACCTCGATATTGCCGGTCTTGTAATCAACATCACCATCGACCCGGAACATATCGCTTAAAATCAGGGTGTTGCCCTTAAAGCTGAAATTCCCTCCTTTCCGGGCATAATACCTGATGGATTTCGGTTCCCTGGTCCGGGTGATCGCGCCCTTGATATATATTTCCGAGTCCACACCGGTATAGGACTTGATCTTTTTCCCCAAGATCGTCCACCCTTCCTTGCCCTTCGTTGCAGGTTTCTTCTCGCCCAGGAATTCACCTTCCTCGACACTGGTGATGATATTCCTTTCCTTCAGGTCGATGGTGTCGTCTTCCTTGATCGCACCGGCCTTCTTTTCGATGTCGATCGCAAGTGTGAAATCTGAATCGACCCCGTCAACCGGCTGCACCCCGGCCGCGATTTTCACATGCGACGGCACCTCCCGGCCATCTTCAAGCCGGGCGCAGAGCTGGCCGATGTTCTTGGTATTGATGAAGGCGCTTTTGACCCCCATCAGCATCAGGTTGGTATTCAGTTCAATGGGCGACGGGATTTTCTTCTCCCCGATCTGGGGGATGTTGACGTAATAGGCCGACATCTCATCACGGGATATCTTGATCGGCGGCAGGACCGAGATCCTGCTTCTCGAGATATACAGGTAGCCGAAGATCATCGCCTCATAGCAACCGTTCTGCACGTTCTGCTTGACGTTCTCCCCGGGAACGAGATTACTGCCGCCGGCCTCGATCATATCTCCATAAATATTGAACCCCGGTTCCGATTTGCCGCCGTCTTTAATGGTCGCAAGCACCTCTCCGACAGCCACCGCCCGGGCAACCAGATTTTCCGGAATCTCGAGGACCCCTTTTCTGCCCCCCGCCATGAAATCCACCAGCCCGGCCAGCGGTAGTTCCTGCCCTTCGATCAGCCATTGGGGGTTATCGATGGTTGTCCCCTCTTTCAGGGAAAATATCGCAGAACTGATACTCTCCACCGATTGGGGAGCAACCCCCTCGGCAATCACCTCTTCTCCGGTCCAGGTGCCCTCGGTCTTGACCAGGCTCGTCACCTTCCTGATCGCCTCAAGTTTGATGCCGGAGATGATTTTGCGCTTGGTCAGTTCATCGATGATGGTCTGGGAAGTGAAGAATTTGGCGTCACGACCGCGGAGAACCGCCTTCATGCCCTGTTCGCCGATCAGGATCTCAAGACCGGAGGTGGGATCTGCCTTTACTCTGGGGTGAAGTTTTTTTTCAGGCGGCTGAGGTGCTGCGCCCTCTGGTGAAGCGGGCACCGGCTTTTCTTTAGGCCGCAGGGGTTCAATGACGGTGTCGCCGGATTTTTTTTCGTCTCCCGCCTTGCCCGCGGAAAAAGCTTCCCGGAGGATATCGAGAAACTCAAGCTCTTCCGATGGTTCGGGTTCTTTATTGTGGGGATCTTCTTTCACGATATTTTTTTGAGAATCCGCTAGTCGGAATCCAGTAGTCAGGAGCCGGATTTAAGAGCAAAAACACACCACATGCAAAAATCTGAGGACCACTCAGCCTCGGCCATCCTTTGGCCCACCTGCCTATCTTCCTAAAATTGCGTCATATATAATCAGATTCTGCGGCCCCGATCGTTGTGCCATCCTACGACAGGCTCAAGATGACCCTTCGCCAAGCTCAGGATGAGCGGGCTTCAACAGGGTCAATGGCTGAAATCGAGTGGATAATCATTATACATTCTGAACTTTTCACTCGTTTCTGCTGCCTCCTGGCTCCTGGCTCCTGTCTCATGACTTCCCTATCCCTTCAACTCTTTTAAGATATCATCCAGATTCGATTCGAGTTCCGGCAGCTGGCTGCCCATATTGGCATCCTTGACCGCGATCGCCGCCTGCATGGCAAATCCTTCCATGGTATGCAGCTCAGCGCTGCCGAATTTCGCTTCCCCATTGCGGCCGATCAGGATCGCCCCGAGAATCTGGCCCGGCACGGTTATGGGCAGGACCGCGACCGTCAACTCTTCAATTTCGTTGTCCAGGGCCTCACTGTCGATGATTGCAACCTTTGATTCCCCATCCTTCATGACCAGGGCCACCTGCTCCGAAAAGGCAGCCGACCCGGCAGGAAAGTTCTCCGGGAGCGTGGCGGTGACATTTACTCCCTTGCCGTCCCCGGACGGCAGATAAGTTGCCGCACATTTCAACCTGATGACCGTGGCAATCACCTCCAGGATGAAACTCATCGACTCTTCGATGGGATGAATGGTCATTAGGTGCTGCTGGATCCGGTCCCTTCCTTCCAACTCCTTCAATTTGAACTGGAGTTGGGCGGTCCGCTGGGCCACCTTCTTTTCCAGCTCTTCATTCATCTCCTTCAACTCACGGGTCAGCCTCCGGTTTTCCTCAACCAGGTTGTAGCGCTCGATGGCGTCCTGGACCGAGAGCTTCAGATCGTCATCGTTCCAGGGTTTGACGAGATATCGATAGATGCCGCCAAGGTTGATGGCATCCATCGCCGCAGTGATATCGGCATAGCCGGTCAGGACCATCCGGATCGAATCCGGCGCCTTTTCCTTTGCTTTGGCGAGAAACTCCGCTCCGCCCATCTCCGGCATCCTCTGGTCGGAAACGATCACCGTCGGATTCAGCCCTTTATCGATCATCTCAAGGGCCTCCTTCCCGCTGTTGGCCAGGTTCACATCATAATCCTCGGAGATAAACAGCCTCTGCAGCGACTTGAGAATACTCTTCTCATCATCCACAAATAAAATGACCGGTTGACTCATAATTGCACCAAAGTTTTTCCTGATCCGGCGACTAATCCATCACCGTGATAAAGCTGCTTCAGCCGCGCCAAAGCTCCTATCCATCTTCAATTTTGCATTTTTTTACATTTTCAATCGCTCTTCCGGCACCAGCACCAGGATGCGGCCCGCCTGGCCGCAGTCGCACGACATAGCCGATGCCACCACCATGATCCTGCAATCTCCGATCACGGCTGCCCCGCAGGCGTGCTTCTCATTCCCAAGCTTCGCCAGAAGATCATTAAGAGCTGCGGGCAGGGCCGAAGAAGCTTCATGGCCTAAAAGCGCCGAAATGTCATTCCCCAGGAGTTCGCAGCCCACTCTGTTGCACTGGACGATCATCCCTTCCGGGGCGACACCCAGCACCCCGACCGGCAGTGAATCAAGAATCGTCTGGGAGCGGGCCAGCACCTTGTTCTGAAAAATCACCTCGGAAGTCCGTTCTTCAACCATGTTTTCCAGATTCTCATTGAGGGCCTTCAGCTCCTCATTGGAATCCTGCAGCTCTCTGGTCAACTCGATATTTTTCTGGACCAGGAAGAACGACTCGATCGCCTTGGCGATGGTCACCTTCAGTTCATCATCGTTCCAGGGTTTCGGGATAAACTTGTAGATCTGGCCCTCGTTGATCGCCGCGACCACCGCTGCGGTGTCGGCGTAACCCGACAGGACGATCCGCACCGTTTCCGGCCATCGTTCGCAGACGATTTTCAGAAAATCGACCCCGTTCATCCCCGGCATCCGGTAATCGGAGATAATTACCTGCACCGGATACTCCGCCTCCATGACCTGAAGCCCCTGATCTCCGGAGTCGGCGGTGATGATCTCGTAATCCTCATCCAGAAAAAGCCTTTCCAGCGCCTTCAGGACGTTCTTCTCATCATCGACACAAAGAATTTTAACGCTTTCATCCATACCCGTTACCCGCTCTTCATTCTTCCCTGATAATCTGGATAATTTCTCTCACGTAGGCGCATTCACACAATGCCGCACAGCGGTCGAGCTGTGCTTCCTTTTTGCAGTACCCCGGGCAATCTTCCATTCCGGTCCGCGGTTCCGTATATTTCACTCCCGTGTACAGATCGGAAAAATCCCCCGCTCTGACGGCCATGGTGGAGTTGCATCCCTCCTGCTTATGGGTAAAAAGAAACAGACCATTTTCCAGGGTCCGGAAATCCGCCTGATAGCCATTCATCACCAGGGTCCGGTCGGCCAGGAATTCCTCCCTCGCGTTCCAGACGGTCCCGCAACTGGGGCAGATTTTGAAAGCACCGGCATCCGCCATATTCAGCCCCCGGCAACACCCTTCATGCCCCGACCTTGCCGATCAGGATTTCCACCAGCCGCGGTTCAAGCGATGAACCGCGCATGTCGTTCAATATCCCGCACGCCTTCTCAATACTGTAGGCTTCCCGATACGGCCGGTCGGTGGTGAGGGCGTCAAACACATCCGCCACCCCGACGATCCTGGCCTCCAGGGGGATTTCCTCGCCGCTGATTCCGGTGGGGTAGCCACCGCCGCCGAATTTTTCGTGATGGTAGAGAATAATATCGATCACGGTATGGTGCAGCCTGGCCTGTCGCGCTACATCGGCTCCCCAGCGCGGGTGGTGGCGGACCACGGCAAACTCCTCTTCGGTGAGCGGCCCGTTTTTGTTCAGGATTGACTCCGGCACCCCGATCTTGCCGATGTCATGGAGCCAGCTGCCATGCCTGATATTTTCAACAACCTCATCAGCAAGACCAAGCTCTTCGGCAATCATCAGGCTGTACTTTGCCACGTTGTCACAATGCCCTCGGGTATAGGCATCCTTCAGCTCCACGGTCTGGGCGAGCGAAAGAAGGGTCGCTTCATCGGAACGGCGAAGCTTGTTGACCAGGGCAAAACGGTCGCTTGCCTCCCGGAGCACGGCAAGCAGTTCATGATTGTCCCAGGGTTTGAGGAGAAAACGAAAAACCTCGCCGTGATTGATCGCATCGATGGCGGTATGCAGGTCCGCCTGGCCGGTGAGCAGGATCCGGATGGTATCGGGAGATAGCGTCCGAATCCGGGCAAGGAGTTCCACCCCCAGCATCCCCGGCATGATATTGTCGGAAACGACCACACTGACGATATTGTTTTTCACCAGGTCCAGCGCTTCCACACCATTTGCCGCCACCAGCAGCCTGTAGGGAGTATCATCAAGAAGACGGGCAACCGCTTTGAGAATGTTTCTCTCATCATCAACAAAAAGGATGTGCTCTTCGGCTCCGGTCATTCTCTCACCCGCCATTTCACTGCCCCCATGCTTCGAGAAGCTTCGCGAATTCGGCTATCGCCAGGTCCACCTGGGCGACCAGTTCCGCATCATTGATCTTCAGCGCCTGCATTCTTTCCTGCGGCACCAGGTCTTTCTCCGGGTCGGTACTCATCCCGAGCGCCTTCACCTTGCTGATCCGGTTGGCCATGACCAGGGCGGCGCCCATGATTCTGCCACCCGGTGTTTCGTCTCCGGCAAAGGAGGGTTGATGGTGATGGGCGATGGCGTCGATATATTCCCTCGGGAAATGCCAGCTCCTGGCAAGCTCCGCGCCAACTTGAGCATGATCAAACCCGAGCACCTCCCTCTCGGCATCACTCTGCCTGATATGGTTTTCGGCAACGGTCCCCATGATCATCATCATCTCTTCGGGCATCAGATTTGCGATCACGATCTTGCCGATATCATGAAGGATGCCGCAGATGAAGGCGTTTTCAGCAAGATTCTTGTCGTGCTTGACCAGGCTTTTGGCGGTAATCGCGCACCCCAGACTATGATGCCACAATCCCTCCATATCGATGGTGCCGGAGGCCTCTTCCCTGAAAAACGAGGAGACGGAAAGGGTCATCGCAAGACTCTTGACCGAAGTCATGCCGAGGACCATCACCGCCCTCTCGATGGTATCGACCTGGCTTGACAGGCCGTAGAAAGCGGAGTTCGCCATCTTCAGAATTTTAGCGACCAGAGACAGGTCACGGGAAATGATGGCGGCAATGGATTTGGCGGTGAGGGACTCTTTTGCGATCTCGGCATTGATCTGCACCGCAATGGTGGGCAGCGACGGCAGGTCCCGGCTCTTTTTGATCAGTTCTTTCAGTTCCATATCAGTTCAGTCCGAGCTCCTATCGATTCAAGAAATCACATCTCACCTCTCACATCTTTAAAAATCCTATCACGATGGCTTAGCCATAAGCAAAATGAAAATCAGAAGGCGGCAGGCAAAAGAAGAGACTGAAAAGTAAATAATGCAAAATGATTTTCACAAAATCCCAGCCAATTGCTCCTTGACAATTCCGCAGGCACACCATATCCAGGCATCCTTCGCCAAGCTCCCTTCGACTGGCTCCCTTCGACAAGCTCAGGGTGAGCGGAAGTGCGGAAGCCGGCATGCCTGTCTCCCCGCTGCCAGTCGCATCCCGCTCATCCTGAGCCAGTCGAAGGATCATCCCGAGTCAGTCGAAACCCGCTCATCCCGAGCCTGTCGAAGGATCATCCCGAGTCAGTCGAAACCCGCTCATCCTGAGCCTGTCGAAGGATCATCCTTTCACTTTGCATTTTACATTTTGCATTTTGCATTTTGCATTTTGCATTTTCAATCACCACCTCTCATTCCAGATACGCCCGGAAGAGATACCGGATCTCTTCCAGCGCATCCTCGATCACGTACGGCATTGCCTTCGCGTACATATCAAGCAGGATCACCGCGTTGATCGACGAATCGGCGCCGACCGCGGCCCGGAGCCTTTCCGCCATCGCCATGTTGACCACCTGGATCTCCTTGTAGATTTTCCCCAGCCCTTCCAGCTTGAGGTCCGGCGTTTCACCGATGTTCGCCCTGAAGTACTGGGCCAGCAGATACATGGAAACGGCGCGCATGATGGTCTCGTCGCTGTTCGCCAAAGGCAGATGGTGCCTGGCCATGGGCCGGAAATACTTGGTGTGCGGGCAGCCGCTGGTGGCAAAGACCAGCCCCATCATCGAGCCGATCGCCCGCTGGGCCGAGGTCTTCTGCAGAACCCGCCGCTCTTCGGTGATCACCTCAAGATGCATCTCGTCATGGGAGACAACCCCTTCGAAACAGTTGATCACCGGGATCAGGGCAATGGCCGCCGGGCAATAGGTCACCCGGTCTGTTTGCAGGGGGCAGTTCGGACACTGGTAGAAATCAAGCCTGGTCCAGAACGGAGGCTCGGCAAGCTCCTTGTTGCAGAGAGAGATGGTCTCGTCATCAAGCTCCAGGGCAAAGGCTGCCCTGCCGCCCTGCCAGGAAAACTTATAATCTATCCAGATCCTTCCCATGCAGGCCTCCATAGGTATCTTTCACAACGTGCAGATATTTCTTCAGGGTGTCCGACAGCATCTTCATGTCCAGGGGTTTATGCAAAAGCGCCTTCACTCCCGCCATGCGGGCCTTTTCCTCATTGATATTCTCGTTGTAGCCGGTGATCATGACCACCGGCAGTTCCGGCCTGATATCGAGCATCTTCCCGGCCAGGTCGAGACCGTCCATTTCCGGCATCACAAAGTCGGTGATGACCAGATCAAACCTGTCGGGATCAGCCCTGAAAACCTTGAGGGCCTCAGCGCCGGAGTGGCAGGTTTCAACGCCGCAGCCCATTACCGAAAGCATTTTTGCACAGGCGGCAAGAATGTTTCCGTCGTCATCGACCAGAAGCAGCATCCCGTCGAATGAAGCAATCTTCTGCAGTCTGTCCTCCGCCGGAAGGATCCCGGCAGCTTCCTCCAGAACCGGCAGCAGGACCCTGAAACCGGTCCCCTGGCCGGGTTCACTTTCAACATCAATATACCCGTGATGCGCCTGAACGATGGCGTGGGTGGTCGCAAGACCGAGGCCGGTCCCCTCGCCCACTTTCTTGGTGGTGAAATAGGGCTCGAAAATCCGTTCGAGAATATGTTCCTCAATCCCGCAACCCGTGTCCGAGATTTCCAGGCACAGATAATTTCCTCCGGGTAATCCGGGCGGATCATGAATCTCGCCGAGTTTCACCGACAGGATGCCCCCTTCATCACGCATCGCATGGTAGGCGTTGGTGGCGAGATTCATCAGGACCTGATGGATCTGGCTCTGGTCGGCCATGATCGGCCGGCAATATTCATTGATCTCAATCTTGAATTGAATGGTGGTCGGAATGGTGCCGCGCAGCATCTTGACCGTCTCTTTCAATAAACTCTGGAGAAGAAGCGGCTTTTTCCCCTTGCCCTCGCTCTGGCGGGCGATGGTCAGGATCTGCTTGACCAGCTCCGTTGCCCGGTGGGTGGCATTGGCCACGGCGGTCAGGTCCGCATAGATTTCACTGTCGGGAGCAAGCGCCCGTCTGGCCATTTCCGTATAGCCGCCGATAATGCTCAGGAGATTATTGAAGTCATGGGCGATGCCGCCGGCCAGGGTGCCGATCGCCTCCATCTTCTGGGCCTGCCGGAGCTGCCGTTCCAGATTGATCCGTTCACTGATGTCCCGGACAATCCCGGTGAAATATGTCTGGCGCCCGGTCTGCCATCTTGAAAGAGAGAGTTCGAGGGGGACTTCCGTGCCGTCTTTTTTCAAACCGAAGACTTCAAAAACATTGCCACTGTAGATGGTCTTCCCGTTTTCCCTGACCCTTTCCATGCCCCCGGCATGTCTTTCACGATAGCGCTCCGGAATGATCAGGAACACCGAACGACCCATCATTTCCTCTACGGTATAGCCGAAGATGGTGGTTGCCGCCTGGTTCCAGTGAAAAACCAGGCCATGGTCATCCACTGAAACAATGGCGTCTTTCGAGGCACTCAGCAGCTCCCGGTAGCGGGATTCGGAATCGGCCAGATTTTCCCGCAGCGTTCTCTTTTCCAGCGCCTCCTTGATCCCGTGCAGGAGTTCATCGATCGCCAGCGGTTTGATATAGTAGCCCGCCGCTCCCTGCTTTAATGCGGTGATGGCATTCTGGGCCGAGGCGTAGCCGGTGATAAAGATGCAGATCAGTTCCGGCTGGACCTGCCTGAGGGCCTTGAAAACCTCGAAACCATCCATGTCGGGCAGCTTGAGGTCGATCAGCGCCACATCAAACTCTGTTTCTCCTGCGATCTTCACTCCATCCCGGCCGGTTTGCACGGCCACGGGGAGAAACCCCTTGGCTTCTAAAATATCAACCAGGGTCTCGCAGATCCCCGCTTCGTCATCGATTATGAGTATTTTTATCGACTGCATTTGTTTCCTTTTCTATGACTGACCTGCAAGATCGAAATGCAGTGCCTGAAGAGAAAAGACATTCCAATGAGAGCTGTCATCTTTTTATCTGATTACCGCTCAATTTCAGCCAATGACTCTTCGACAGGCTCAGAGTGAGCGGAATTACTATTTATATCTATCATCTCCCATGCCTGTCGAAGCCCGCTCATCCTGAGCCTGTCGAAGGATCGCCAAACTTAAGTTCTACTCCACACGGGTATTACTCTGCACACCCGGAGGCGCTTCAAATACTTTCCTCATCGGTTCCTTGGACTCCCGCTTCCCTCTCCACCGGCAGCTTGACCGTAAACGTGCTCCCTTTACCCATTTCACTGTCGATCAGGATCTCGCCGCCGTGTTTCTTGACGATGTCCCAGGCAATCGACATCCCGAGCCCGGTGCCCTTGCCCACGTCCTTGGTGGTGAAGAAGGGCTCGAAGATCCGCTTCCGGTGTTCGGGGGAAATGCCGCAGCCGGTGTCGCTGATCGCCACGTTCACGAACCCGTCCTCCGCGAAGGTCCTGATGGTGATCACCCCCTGCTCCTCAATGGCCTGGGCCCCGTTGACCAGCATGTTCATGAAGACCTGGTTCAACTGCTGGGGGAAGCACATGATCTGCGGGATATCGCCGTAGTCCTTTTCCACCGTGCATTTATACTTCAGTTCATTCCAGACCACGTTCAGGGTTGAGTCGACGCACTCGTTCATGTTCGCCATCTGCTGTTCGGCCTGGTCAACCCTTGAAAAATTCTTGAGCCCCATGACGATCTTTTTCACCCGGTCGGCGCCGTCCAGGGATTCGGTAATCAGGTCGTGCATGTCTTCTACGATAAAATCGAGTTTGAGCTTTTTCCGGACCTCCTGCAGCTCGGCCATGGTTGTCGGATCGTTTAATTTTTCGAGCATTTCACCCTGCAGCCTGATAAATTCGGTCAGCTTTTCGCTGTACTTGCCGAGGCTCGTTAAATTGCTGCCGATAAAACCCATCGGGTTGTTGATCTCGTGGGCGACCCCCGCGGCCAGTTGCCCCACCGAGGCCATCTTCTCCTGCTGGAGGATCTGCGACTGCGCCTGTTTCAGTTCCTGATATGCACCCTGCAGTTCATTGTTCTTGTGTTCGAGAATATGCATCATGTGGTTGAACTCTTCACCGATCCGGCAGATCGGATCCCGGGAGGCTGTTTTGTATACTTCGCAACCCAGACAGCTCTTCTTGACCCCGTTTTCCACTCCATCTTCCGCACTGCATTCACAGAGAGTCCCCGAAACCATCCAGCAGTATTCGCCCTCTTCCCCGTAGCACTTGCAATCGGTTTTGGTACATCCCAGGATTTCAAAGCACGACGGAAAATCAGGGGTGCGGAACCGGACCTTGAAGTCTTTTTCCTCCGAAACCTTCCTGATGATCGACGACAACTCTTCGAGCGCCTTTTCAAGTTTGGCCCGGTTTTCCTCGATCTGATAGTTCCGCTGGTCGAGTTCGCTGATTACGCCGTAGAGGGCAGTTTCATCACTGATCGTCATGATAAAACCGGAAACCCCGTCGCCCTTTTTTGTTTCAAGATCAAACCGGGTCACAACGAGCCAGCTTTTTGATTTCTCGTGCCAGAGCTTCTGCGGTTCGGTCGGCACAAACTCCTTCCCGGTTGAGAGAGCATACCGGGCAAAAATCGCGGACCACTCCCGGCCGATAATCTCGCGGTAAGAGTCGCCGGTGAATTTGGCAAACGGCCTGTTCAGTCTTTTAATGATGCCGCTTTCATCAACAATGACGATCATGTCATCGATACTGTCCAGCGCTCCCTCCCATTCCTTTTTCGCTTTCTCCACAGCGCTGAACACGTTCTGCAGTTCCTTCTCGGCATGCTGGCGCCGCATGATTTCTTTGGTGGCAAAACGATAGAGAAATGTGGCAAGAAGGGAAAAAAGAAGGCAGAGAGCGAGCACCGCCGAACCGACCGTTCTGAGCATCGGCTTCTCGGTGCGTTCGAAGATCAATCCCGTATCGTGAAGATAGATCATTCGCCAGCCGGGGAGCCGCTTCACTTCATGTTTATGGACCATAAAACCGGAGCCTTCCTGATCACGGACCCTGTGCTCCATCCGATTCCCCGGCGAAAACGAAAACCCGCTCCACGGCCAGGGGCCTTTGCCGAACTGCCGGCCCGATATGATTTTTCCTTCCGTATCCTTATCAAGCGGCCACAAGGTTTCGGAATTGAACTTTTCAAAGGTCGACATGAAAATCAACCCTTCCGGGCTGGCCAGAAGATAAAGCCCGTCGGTATCAACACTCAGTTCATCCTGGAAATGGTCCGTCGAGATCTTGAACACCAGGACCCCGCCCACCACGCCGTTCTCATCGGGGTAAACCGGACAGCTCAAATACAGCCCCCGTTGATTGGTGGTCACCCCCAGGGCTGGATACGCCCCGAATTTTCCGTTGATCGCCTCTTTAAAATAGGGGCGGAAAGCATAGTTTTTGCCGACAAAACTCCCCGCCTCGTCATAGTTTGACGACGCCCGCACGGTTCCGTCCTGGTCCATCAGGTACAGCACCTCACCATTCAGGGAGGTCTGGAAATGTTTGAGGGCCTCGTTGGCGAATTCCAGGAGGTCCTTCTCGGTTTCCCTGACCGCCTTTTTCACCTCCCAGACCCCGGCAATGGCCAGAATGATCTGGTGATGGTCCATGATCACCGTATCCAGTTTTTCCGCAAGCTTCCTGACATTGATTTCGGCGGCAAGATGGGTCTCGCTGAGCGCACTGTTATGCAGGTTGAAATAAAACAGCGACCCGCTGGCAATGATCGCGGCAAGGGTTATCGCAGTCAGTAAAAGAATGATCCGATTCAGTTTCATAAAATTGAGTACCCGATCCGATGAAATTTTCTCTTAGTCATCAAGAGGCCGGGAGTCGAACGGTAAAGGTTGCCCCGTGCCCTTCTTCACTGATCACTTCAACATCTCCTCCGTGCAGATTGACGAAGTTTCTTACATTGGCAAGCCCCATCCCCATTCCATTCTCCCTGGTGGAAAAAAGAGGGTCGAAGATCCGGATCAGGTTCCCGGCGGGAATTCCCTTGCCGTTGTCCGTAAAGGACATGGCAACCAGCTCTCCCTGCCGGCAACAGGAGACCGCAAGTTCACCTTCCCCCGCCATGGCCTGGACCGCATTTCCGACGAGATTTCTGACCACCCTGGAAATCTGACCGGGATCGATCATCGCCTTGAGGCATGCATCTTCGCATGCAAACCGGACAACAATCCCCGGCGACAGATTCATGACTTCCAGCTGTTCCTGTAAAAATGCACTCATCACTGTTTCCACCTTGTTCGGACTCATGACCTTTGAGAAATCAAGGAGCTCGCTGATGATCTCGTTACAGCGATCGGATTCTTTTTCAATCAGGGCGAGGTGCTTCAGGACCTTTTCATCTCCGGATCCACCGAGTTTCATCTTCAGGTAATAGATCGAATTGCTGATCACCCCCAGGGGGTTTCTGAGATCATGCCTGACCCCGGCAGCGAGACGGCCCACTTCAGCAAGTTTTTCCTGGATCAGCAGCTCTTTCTGCAGGTCCATGGTTTCCCTGCTCCGCTCTTCGACCAGCGCCTCAAGTTCTTTATTCGACCTGTCCAGTCGCGCATAAGTTTCCTTGAGTGCGGTAATATCCAGAAAAAAGCCGCGAAGGGCGCTGACAGCTCCGTTCTCATGGACAAGCGAAACAATGTCCCGGATCCAGACCACATCCCCATCTGCTGCAATGAAACGGTATTCAAACTCGTGGTCTCGCCCCTCCCTGGTCTCGACCATGCAGAAGTTGACCGCCTGATCACGGTCCCCGGGATGGACACGATCGGCCCAGAAATCAAAATCGGCCCATTCCTCCGGCTTGTATCCGAGAACCTTTTCAACCGCCGGACTGACATAGGTGAACTTCAGGCTCTGCATGTCCATTTCCCAGGCTACGGCCGAGGTGGATTCCACCAGCGAGCGATACAGATCCCCACTGTCACGCAGGGCGGTTTTCGTGCTCTTTCCGTCGGTAAGATCCTGAATGATCCCCACCATTCTTCACACCTCACGCATCATTTTTCACCCTCAAATCTCCTCCGCCACCGCCGGCAGGCTGACCGTGAACGCCGTTCCCTTGCCGATCTCCGTTTCAAAAGAGATCTCCCCTTCGTGCTTCTTGACGATGTCGTAGGCAATCGACATTCCGAGCCCGGTGCCCTTGCCGACCTCCTTGGTGGTGAAAAAGGGCTCAAAGATCCTGCCCCGGATCTTTTCCGGGATGCCGCAACCGGTATCGGTGATCCTGACCTTCACCCGGTCTTCTTCAGTAAAGGTTTCGATGGTGATCTCGCCCTTGGTTTCAATGGCATGGGCGCCGTTGACCATAATATTCATGAACACCTGGTTCAGCTGCTGCGGAAAGCCCATGACCCGCGGGACTTCACCGTATTTCTTATTGACCGTGCACTTGTATTTCAGCTCGTTCCAGACGATGTTCAAGGTTGATTCGAGGCAGTTGTTGACATCGGCCGGCGCCGGTTTGACATCATCCACCCGGGCAAAGGATTTCAGGTTCTGGACAATGGTCTTGACCCGATCGGCGCCTTCCAGGGATTCATTGATCAGGTCGCCGACATCACCGAGCAGATAGTCAATTTTCAGTTTTTTCCGCTGATTGGCGATCTCTTCCTTCAGCCCGCTCTCGGGAAGATTCTCAACCCCCTTCGCCTGAAGCTCGATGAACTCCTTGAGCTTGCCCAGATACTTGCCGAGGGTGGTGAGATTGCTGCCGATAAAACCCATCGGGTTGTTGATTTCGTGGGCCACTCCGGCGGCCAGGCTGCCGATGGAGGCCATCTTCTCCTGCTGGACGATCTGTCCCTGGGTGCTCTTGAGTTCGTGGAGCGCATTCTCAAGCTCCCGGTTGGCAAGGGTCAGATTTTTCTTTTCTTTTTTGAGAGAGTCCTCAAGTTCGCGCCGGTCGCTGATATCACGGGAAACATGGACAACCTGGACAACCTTGCCTGTATCGTCAAAGATCGGAGAGGCGCTCACTTCGGCGATATACTCCCTGCCGGACTTGTCGGTGTGGGAATGCACGTACTGTGAATGTTCACCGGTGGTGTAGGTTTTCTGCAGGGGACAATCCTTCTCGCCTTTACAGGACACCGGACTGTGGTGCAGCAGCTGATGACATGATTTGCCGACAACCTCATCTTCGCTGAGACCAAGATCATCCAGCAGGAATTTGTTGAGGCTGGCGATGGTCAGATCGTGGGTGTTGATGATGCAGATGGCGGCGTTGACCGAATCGAGAATCACCTTCGGCAACCGGTTCAGCTCCTTGACCCTCAGGGCCAGGCGTTTGGCTTGAATATTTTTCCTGATCCGGATGAAGAGTTCCTCAAACTGGATCGGCTTCATGAAAAAGTCGTCAGCCCCGACCTGCATCGCCTTGATCACATAGTCGGTGGAATTATGACCGGTGATGATCATATAGACGCAGTCCGGGTTGATCTTCTTCAGTTCAGCGGTGAGAGCAATCCCGTCATAATCGGGCAGGGAAATATCGACCAGGGCCAGATCAAAGTTTATCCTGCGTACCTTTTCCAGCGCCTCAGCCCCGTTGGCGGCAGTGTCGAGAAAGTACTCCCGGTGCATGGCAAAGATGTCGGCAAAAACCTCTCGCAGACCGGGGTCATCATCGACAAGCAACACACCTATATTTTCCATTTCATTTTCCGCCTGGCATATTTTTGGATTTTCTGCAGTAAATCACCAACAGAAAAATCGTATCACAGCCGGAAACTCGAACTCAAAGTAAAAATTTGCGCAAACTTTACGCGAGGCAAAAAATACTTTGTCTGTCCGCCAACCCCGGTGTAGAATCAGAAAAATGGAAAAACGGCAAAAAATACTGATTGTTGATGATGAACCGACCATCCTGGAAACCCTTGCCGATGTTATGGAAATGAAGGGCTATCAGGTGGTGACTGCCCCAAACGGAGAACAAGGGGTTATTGCGGCCGGAAAAGAGAAATTCCGGATCATCCTGATGGACTACAAGATGCCCGGAATGAACGGGGTGGAGACGTTCACCGAAATCCTCAAAAACGACTCCGGAGCCCGGGTGATATTCATCAGCGGTTTCTACAAGGACGATTGCCTGAACAGTCTTACCAGGGGAGTGGTCGGCGTCTGCCAGAAACCGCTGGATATCAGAAAACTGCTGACCATGATTGAGGAGAGTTAAAAAAAAAGAGTTAAGAGTTAAGAGTTAAGAGTTAAGAGTTAAGAGTTAAGAGTTAAGAAATGAAGTTCACCGCACGATGTTTGTCCACATATAAATTCTTTGCCTTGCGTTAACACATCACCTCCAGAAGTTTCCCCCCGCTATTCATCTAAAAAACAGGAGTCGGACTTCAGGGGCAGAGCCATGGTAAAGACCGTGCCGCCGCCGTCTCGGTCGTGAAAGCTCAATTCCCCGCCATGCAGCCGTTCGACGACATTCCGGCAGGAAGCAAGTCCCAAGCCGTTGCCGTTTTCCTTGGTGGTGAAATGGGTGTCGAAAATCCTGGCCCGGATCTTTTCCGGAATGCCGGTGCCCCGGTCCATGACCCTGATCACACCATTGCCGTTGTCGGTGGAAAGCTCCACATCGATCGGCCCGCCATTGGGGCTCGCCTGAGCGGCGTTCAGCAGCAGGTTCACCAGAGCCCGGTGCATCTCGACCCGGCAAAAGAAGATCTGCGGCACATTCTCTCCGAATACGAAGTTTACTTCCCGGTCTTTCAGATCGGGATGGGCGGTGACCTCCGAGTCCCTGACCTCATGCATCATTTCCTGCAGGGAATCGATCTTGTAACTCCGGGGAAGGTTCTGTCTTTTGGCCAGGGCCAGCGCCTCGGCCATCATCGCGGTGAGGTTGTCGCGGCTGTTCTGCATCACCTTGAGCAGCCTGAGCTGCCCCTCGACCTTGGTTTCCCGGGCCATCAGATCAAGAAAGAGAAATGAGGCCATCTGGTTTTTCATGTCGTGGATCAGGATATTGGCCTTCTCGAATTCCTCGGCAATGATCTCGGTGTTGCGCCTGATCCGGTGGCTCAGGGTCCGCATCAGGGAGACCAGGGATTCGGGCTGGGTGGAGAAATACTCCTGAAACTGCGCCGAGGTAATCTTGAGCAGGGTTGAATCGAGAACGGCCTGCACCGTTGCCGAACGGGGTTTGGATTCGATGATCGCCATCTCGCCGATGTACTCCACCGGTTTGATGTTGGTGATAAACTTGGCGTCCTTGTTGACCTTGAGCTGGCCGTCAAGGAGGATATACATATCATCGCCGGGAGCGCCTTCGTGGAAGAGAACCTCATCGGCATTGATCCTGACTTCCTGAACCTTTTCGGCAAAATTCGACAACTCCTCGTGTGAAAAATGCTCGAACAGATCGATGGTACTGAGGTATTTGACTCGTTCTTCAGGTTTCATCAAAACCACTCCCTCAGAAGATGAACGTTTGCAAAGAAACAAAGGTGGTCCGGAAAAATCAATAAATTGCTGCAGCCCCCCCGGATAACAGCAACAGGCGATTGAAACATGATTGGATTCCCCTTCAATATGCCTGTTTTCAAAGATAATAAAGGATAAATCGGTGAATAGCAATCACCGGGCATTAATCTTCAGAAATTGTTTAATCACCTCCGTTCCGGCATCGAGAATTTCGCATCGTGATTCTTTCTCCGGAAGGGCGGCAAGCGCCGGCGGCAGATCCGGTTCGCGACCGATCGCCCTTTTTACCGCGTCGCCGAACTTGGCAGGATGGGCGGTGGCCAGACAGACCATCGGGACCCCTTCCTCCACAAAGTTTGATGCAGCCCTGACCCCTACCGCCGTATGAGGGTCGAGGAGATAGCCTTCCTGCTCATTGGATTTGATGACCTGCAACGTCTCTTCCTCACTCACCCGACAGGCCCGGAAATCTTCACGGATCTTCTTCTGCAAAGAGGCATCAAAGTCCATTCTGCCGGATGCCGAAAAATCCTCCAGAGCTTTCCGGGTACGGACGGGGTTCCGGTCGAAAAGAAAATAGAGATACCGCTCAAAATTGCTGGCCACCTGAATATCCATGGAAGGGCTGCTGGTCTGCACCACCTGCCCCACCGAATAAACCCCGTCATTGACAAACCGGGCCAGCAGATCGTTTTCATTGGTGGCCAGCACCAGCCTGCGGATTTTTTCGGGGAGCATTTTCCTGGCCACATAACCTGCGAAGATATCCCCGAAATTGCCGGTAGGTACGGAAAAATCCACCAGAGGGGATTTTTTACCGGTGAGCCGCAAAGCTGCGTAAATGTAATAGACCACCTGGGCAACGATTCTCGCCCAGTTGATCGAATTGACCGCCCCCAGATTGAACTCCTCCTTGAAGGGGATATCATTGAAGATCGCTTTGACGATTGCCTGCCCGTCATCAAAGGTGCCGCGGATCGCAATATTGAAGACGTTGGCGTCGGTGACGGTGGTCATCTGCAGTTCCTGGATCCGGCTGACCCTCCGGTGGGGATGGAGGATAAAAATATTGATGTTTTCCTTGCCGCGGACTCCGTAAATGGCTGCGCTGCCGGTATCGCCGGAGGTCGCCCCGAGGATGTTCATCCTGCCGCCTGATTTTTGGAGAAGGTACTCGAAGACATTGCCGAGAAACTGGAGGGCAACATCCTTGAATGCCAGGGTCGGCCCGTGGAAAAGCTCCATGATCTGGAATCCGCCTGCCCTGACCAGGGGCACCGTCTCCGGATGGGTGAAGGTGCTGTACGACCGGTTGATCAGTTCTCTCAGGTCATCTGCAGGAATATCGTCGACAAAGCGGGAGATGACCTCGAAGGACAACTGCGGGAAACTCAGACCCTGCCAGGAATCGAGCGTCTTCTGATCGATCACCGGGATCTCTTCGGGCAGGAGCAGCCCGCCGTCGGTGGCAAGACCCATCATGACCGCTTCCCTGAAACTGACGGGGGCAATCCCCCCTCTGGTGCTGATGTATTTCATGGTAAGTGCCTAAAGTGAGCTGAAGTTAAAAGTGCCTGAAGTTTACCGTCTCAAAAATTTTTCATCACAACTTTCCGAGTTTGGCTAATCTCCCGACAATAACGGGTTTCGGAGATTTGTTAGTGCATGTGTTCTACAAGTAGCCAGGAGCCAGGAGTCAGAAGCCAGGAGAAAAGCTTTAAAATCAGTCATTCTGGCTTCCGGCTACTGGCTTCTGAATTCTCATTATGGAATATCACAACGACTCTGAACCATTTTAAACAGCAATTCAACACCATAAAACATATCAGAAAGTTTGGTCTTCATTTTTCATTTTGCATTGCATCCGCCAGCAGATTTCTCCCGGTCATCTCTTCAGGCACCGGAAGGCCAAGCAAAGTGAGAACCGTCGGCGCGATATCCCGGAGCGCGCCATCCCCTTCAATGGAATGACCGGCAAGAGTGTCGCCGACCGCAATAAACGGCACCCGGTTACTGGTATGGGCGGTAAATGGCCCACTGTTCACCGGGTCAACCATCTGTTCGGCATTGCCGTGGTCGGCGGTGATCAGCACGGTGCCTTCCCGGGCCAGGAATTCCTCAACCAGGCGGCCGAGACAGGCGTCCACCGTCTCGCAGGCCTTGATCGCCGCAGGGAGCATCCCGGTGTGGCCGACCATATCGCCGTTGGCATAATTGAGCACCACCAGATCGAAATGCTGCTGCCCGATCTTCTGAAGCAACCGATCGGTAACCTCCCCGGCGCTCATCTCCGGCTTCAGATCGTAGGTCGCAACTTCCTTGGGGGAGGGAACCAGAAGCCTCTCCTCACCCGGAAAAGGTTCCTCCCGTCCGCCGTTGAAAAAGAAGGTCACGTGGGCGTATTTCTCCGTCTCCGCAATGCGAAGCTGGGTGAGACCGCCGCGGCTGACCTCTTCGCCCAGAATCCTGGTCAGTTCCGCCGGAGGAAAGGCGATGGGCAGGGTGAAATCCCGGTCGTATTCGGTAAAGGTCAGGTAACGGGAAAGTTCAGGCCTCTTTCCGGTATCAAACCCGGTAAAGCCCTGTTCGGTAAAGGCGCGGGTAAGTTCCCGGGCCCGATCGGACCTGAAGTTGAAAAAGATGACCGAGTCATGATCCTGAATGGTTCCCAGCGGCCGATTGTTTTCGACCATGACCACCGGCTTGATGAACTCATCGGACTCACCGCGGTCGTAAGCGTCGCGGACACCCTGCACCGGGTCGGCTGCCGCGACCCCATCACCACTGACCAGGGCCTTCCAGGCAAGCTCGACCCGCTGCCAGCGGTTGTCCCGGTCCATGGCATAATAACGGCCCGTAATGGTCGCGATCCGTCCGGTGCCGATACGATCGATTTCTTTCTGAAGAGTTTCGAGATGCCCGAGGCCGCTTCTGGGAGGCGTATCACGTCCATCCATGAAAGCGTGGATAAAGACCCGCTCAAGCCCGAGAGCCGATGCCATCTGCAAAAGTCCGATCAGATGGCTGAGGTGGCTGTGCACCCCGCCATCGGAAACAAGACCGAGAAGATGCAATGCGCCCGAGTGCTCTTTGGCTTTATTCATGGAGGCGAGGAGACCCGGGTTGGTCATGAACTCGCCCGATTCAAGGGCGATATTGATCCGGGAATAGTCCTGATAGACCACCCTGCCGGCGCCGATATTGAGATGGCCGACTTCGGAGTTCCCCATCTGGCCTTCGGGCAACCCCACCATCCCGCCGTTTGCCACAAGAGCCGTGTGCGGGTATTCATTCCACCACCGGTCCATATTGGGTGTTTTTGCCGCGTAGACCGCGTTGGTCTCAACGTTTCCGCCGAGCCCCCAGCCATCGAGGATTGCCAGCAGCACCGGTCCTTTGCTTTTCATACTGTTTTCCCGGGATTCAGCAGTTTTTTCGGATCGAGACGGGGGGCGTCGTGCCAGAGTCCTTCCAGATCGTAATGATCACGATCTTCATAGTGAAAGACATGGATGATGATATCGTTATAATCGAGCAGCACCCAGCGTGCTTCGCTCAACCCTTCGGTGTCCCCTTCCCGGGTCCTCCTGCTGCCGATCTCGTCGTCGACGGCTTCGGCAAGACCCTGCACGTGGCGGGTGGAGGTGCCGCTCATGATCACAAAATAGTCCGCAAAATCGGAGATCCCCCGAACATCGAGGATGACCGGTTTCTCAGCTTTTTTCTCTGAAACAGTACGATATATTCTGGCCAGAAGCTCCGAGATTTCCAGATCGGCCAGTGATTTCTTGATTCTTTTCATGGTTCTCCCCGGGATGACATTTTCAGGGACATCCCTGTAATATTTATTGCGACCTGGACCCACCGCAAACCCTTTCCCACAGAGTTTCTCCGGAGTTTTACCTATATAGCCCATTCGCTGCAGAACGTGATACAATACTAGGCTTGTCGCCACTTCTCAACAGTCATCTGAAAAAAACCACCCGACCCTGAAAAAAACACCTCGTCCGTTCACCATCTCCTCCCACCATCATCCCTTTAAAATTGTGGTTTTACGGGCTATTTTACGCCACCGATCCATGACCGTATTTGTTCTTTTAAATAGTTACTTATTGAGTTATAATCCCGCTCCATTGATTCCCGACAGATCATAAACGGGTATTTTACCCACCTGATCCACAGGCCGACCTCACTCATATCGGCAGATTGAACATCTCGGTCTGCCTCATACGATAGCAAAGGAGTAGTTGATGAAAACATCTCTGAAATGGAAAGTTGCTCTGCTCATTTCCATCATATTCATTTCCGCCCTGACCGTTATCCCGTCTTTCAAAAAAGACGTCCCTGACTGGTGGAAAAAATATCTCGCCCCTGCCGGTCTGCGACAGGGTCTCGACCTGCAGGGCGGCATGCACCTGGTCCTGCAGGTTGACCTGGCAAAAGCGATTGAGAACACCCTTGACCTGGCCGCCGGGAACCTTAAAGACAACTTGACGGCAAAGAAGATCACCGTGGTCAGGACCCCGTCCGACGACCCGAACAAAGTCGTGTTCACCCTGCCCAACGTCGGTGCGGTTGATACCGTTCGCGACGTCGTGAAGGGAGACTTCCCGGACCTCGCGATCAACATTCAGTCCGAAGCAGGCACCTTCCCGAAGATCTCCATTTCGCTGAGTGAGTAAAAGATCGATTTCATCAATAAAAATGCGGTCAACCAGTCTCTTGAGATTATCCGCAACCGGATCGACCAGTTCGGGGTCGCCGAGCCGGTGATCATCCGCCAGGGCGCCGATGAAATCGTGGTCCAGCTGCCGGGGGTCAAAGACCCGAAACGCGCGCTCGACCTCATCGGCAAAACCGCCCAGCTTGAGTTCAAACTTCTCTACGAGGAAGGCGGGGTTGACCTGACCGGGCTGATTGAGCAGGCCAAACAATCGATTGTCTGGCCGACCTGGAGCGACCCGCAGGATCAGAGAAGCGAAGCTGATAAGCGGCAGGCCTACCTCACCCAGACCGAAGGCCGCAAACAGCTCAATTCCATTCTGCAGAGCCGCCTGCCGGCAAACACCGAGATCTATTTTGAGAAAAAGGTGTCAAATGCGACCGGCATTAAAATTGAGACCGTCACCCCGCTGCTGATCAAAAGCCAGGTCATGATGACCGGTGACATGGTCCAGGATTCCCAGCCGCAGATCGGCGGGACCTTTAACGAACCCTATGTCTCCATGGATTTCACCAGTTACGGCGGCAAACTTTTCGGCCAGATCACCGAGAAAAACGTCAACAAGCGCTTTGCCATCATCCTGGACGAGATCGTCAAATCCTCGCCGGTCATCCGGGAACGGATCCTTGGCGGCAAGGCCCAGATCTCCGGCAGCTTCACCTATGAAGAGGCCTCCGACCTGGCGATCGTGCTCCGGGTCGGCGCCCTGCCGGCGCCGGTTTCAATCATCCAGAACCTGACCGTCGGCGCTTCCCTCGGCAGGGACTCGATCCACAAGGGGTTGATGGCGGGCTTACTCGGCACCGCCCTGGTCTTCCTGTTCATGATGTTCTATTACCGTCTTTCAGGAGTGATCGCGAACTCCGCCCTGGTTTTTAATGTTCTGCTGCTTTTCGCCGGTCTGGCCTCGATGAACGCGACCCTGACCCTGCCGGGTATCGCCGGTATCATCCTTTCAATCGGCATGGCCGTTGACTCGAACATTCTGATCTTTGAGCGCATGCGGGAGGAATTCGCCCTCGGCAAATCGGTGAAATCCGGGGTCGAAGGCGGCTACGACAAGGCGTTCTGGACCATTGTCGACTCCCAGGTAACCACCCTGATCACCGCCCTCGCCCTCTTCCTGTTCGGCACCGGACCGATCAAGGGTTTTGCGATCACCCTCTCTCTGGGCGTCACCTTCAATCTCTTCACCACCCTCTTCGGCACCAGACTGGTCTATGATGTCCTGCACAGCAAAAAGTGGCTGAAACCGCTTCGATTCTTCGAACTGTTCAAAAAACCGAAACTCGATTACATGAGCATCCGGAACATCACTTTTTCGATTTCCGGGATCATGGTCCTGATCGGGCTCTTCGCCTTTGTCCAGATCCTGAGAGGGGAGGCGAACCTCGGGGTCGATTTCTCCGGCGGCACCATTGTCCAGTACAAGGCCGCCCAGCCTTTCGCCCTGGAAGATGTCAGAAAGGCCCTGAACTCCAGCGAGCTTGAAGGCGCACAGCCCCAGCGGGTAGAGGACGAAAACCGCCTGATCGTCAGGGTCAAGAAGTCGCAGAAGATTGTCGGCGACCTCACCGCCAACATTACAAACCTGCTGCAGGAGAAAATGCCGGAGGCGCAGTTTGAGATGGAAAGCGAGTCATCCATCGGCTCCTCGATCAGCGAAGTCCTCCGCAACAAGGCCCTGCAGGCAATTTTCATCTCGCTTATCGGGGTGATCTGCTATCTGGCGCTACGTTTTGACATCCGCTTCGGGGTCGCGGCAGCTATCGCCACCTTCCACGATGTCCTCGTGGTCCTCGGCCTCTGTTTTCTTCTCGATATCGAGATCACCCTGCTGATCATCACCGCGCTCCTGACCCTGGCCGGGTATTCCCTGAACGACACGGTGGTCGTATTTGACCGGATCCGGGAGAACACCAAGAAGTCCGGTTCTTCCGCAAACCTGATCGAAATCATCAACCAGAGTATCAACGAGGTCATCAGCCGGACGGTGGTCACCTCGCTGACCACCGGTCTGGTCCTCCTGGCCCTGCTGATCCTCGGCGGGGTGGTGATCCGGGATTTCTCCCTGGCCCTGTTCCTCGGTATCATGGTCGGGACCTACTCTTCAATCTTTACCGCCAGCCCGCTCCTGCACCTCTGGCGCAAGAGCTGATACGGGATGGCTGATGCAATGAGCAGCCTGGATCTGCCGGAACACGTCTGCGAACTCGAAAAGAATGAAAAGTTTTCCTTCCGCTGCGGTCCGACCGTCCGGTGTTTTAATGAATGCTGCCGCCAGCTTGATCTGGCTCTCACCCCGTATGATGTCTTAAGGCTTCGCAAGGGTCTGCGGATCACATCCGGCGAGTTCCTCGACCGCTACACGGTGGTGGAACTTGCGGAAGGCGAGGCATTTCCCCAGGTCTTTCTGGCGATGATCGATGACGGCAGGGCGAGCTGCCCCTTTGTCACCGATACCGGCTGCTCGGTTTACCAAGACCGTCCGGGCGCCTGCCGGGCATATCCGGTCGGCCGCGCCGCCTTTCTCGATCATGACGGCAAACCCTCTGATTTCTTCGTTCTCCTGACTGAACCCCATTGCCGCGGTTTCTCCGACGGAGAGGAGAGAACGGTCACAACCTGGAGCGATGACCAGGGGCTTGATGCATACAATCGCATCAATGACCTGATGATGAAAATTACCCATCATCCGAAAATCAGGGAAGGGTTCAGGCCAGACCGGGAGCAGATGAACAGGTTTATGGTCCTCTACGATCTCGATGGTTTCAGGAAAAGTCAGAACACCATTCCAACCCTCAACAACTGCAACATGGAGGGGAACAGCCAATTTGCCGGCCTTGATGATGAAGCCCTGCTCAAAAGGGTAATCCACCAGCTTCAATATGAACTGTTTACCTAGAGAAATCGAGTCTTCGGCTTCATGCCGGCCGCCCTGCGACAAATGCTTTCCGGATTATCCGCTGGGCCAGGCTCTCACCAGGAAACTGCGTGATCTTGCAACCTCATTCCTCGACGCCGATGGAGGGTGCCACGGGATCGACCATTCCGAAAGGGTCCATGCCACTTCACTGGCAATAGGAAGGGAGATGGGAGCAAAACTTGAGGTGTTAAGCGCTGCCGCATTGCTGCACGATATCGGTCGGCGAGATGAACATGCAAGCAAAGGCAAAATCTGCCACGCTGTACGCGGCGCGGAACTTGCTGCCGGGCTTCTCGCGGCGAACGCTTTTCATCCCGGTGAGATCTCCGAGATCTGCCACTGTATTGCCACACACCGTTTTCGCGATAACACCCCCCCGCTCTCACTGGAGGCCAGGATTCTTTTTGATGCCGACAAACTGGATTCGATCGGCGCAATCGGCATCGGCCGGGCATTTCTTTTTGCCGGTCAGGTGGGAGCCCGCCTTCATAATACGGAAGCAGATGTCACAGAAACCAGCCCTTATACGGTTGAAGATACCGCATACCGTGAATTCATGGTCAAACTGATCCGGATCAGGGAGCGAATGCTGACCCCGCCGGGCAGGAAGATGGCCGATGAACGACATGATTTCATGGTTGAATTTTTTGCCCGACTTGAGATGGAAATAAACGGAGGAGAACCCGATGCCCGAAAAAGTTAAAGCGATAGTCATCACCGGATACGGGACCAACTGCGAAATGGAAATGGCCCATGCCTGCAGGCTGGGCGGCGCCGACCAGGTTGATATTGTCCACATGAGCGAACTGATCCACGGGGAGTATTCGCTGGATGACTACCATTTCTTAAACCTGCCGGGCGGTTTTCTCGATGGCGATGATCTCGGGGCCGGTCAGGCCGGCGCCCACCGATTCAAACATGTGGTGATCAAGAAAACCGGCGAGAAACTGATGGACCAGCTGGTTCGGTTCATCAATGACGGCAAGCTGATTATCGGGGTCTGCAACGGTTTCCAGCTGATGGTCAAGACCGGGCTTCTGCCCGGGTTTAACGGAAATTACCACGACCGGCAGGTCAGTCTTTCCTACAACGACTCCAGCCGTTTTGAAGACCGCTGGGTGACTCTGAAGGTTGACCCGGATTCACCATGTGTCTTCACCAGGGGGCTTGACGCCCTCTATTTCCCGATCCGGCATGGCGAAGGGAAATTCGTCACCCTGAATGACAAGGTCATGCAATCGGTCCTCGACAACAAACTGGTGGCCCTGCGTTACGCCGATCCGGAAACCGGCAAACCGACCATGGACTATCCTTTGAACCCCAACGGCTCGCCGGACGCCATTGCCGGTATCTGCGACCCGAGCGGCCGCCTTTTCGGACTGATGCCTCATCCCGAAGCATTTCTGCACCGGACAAACCATCCCCGCTGGACCAGGGAGGACCTCCCCGAGGAAGGCCAGGGTGTGGCCCTGTTCAGAAACGGGGTCAACTATATCAGGGAAAATCTGTAGGAAAGGTTGAAAAAGGTGATTTCAACAGGAACTGAGTGCAGGTTCTTTTCATTCTTAACTCTTCACTCATCATTCTTTCACCCTTCGGGTACTCACTTCAGTACCCCCTTGAGGGGTATAAGTTTCCTACGAGCAGACGAGCTGCTCAACTCAGCTTAACTTTCTTTCCGAATCCTCTTCACCGCTGATGAACGACCGTCCATGACCGAAAAGCCCGACACCGCCGCAACCCCTTCCCCCGCCCTGCTGGCGGTGCGGGCAATCAATGAAGTCCGCAAATATATCCTGGGAATTGCCATCGCCCTTGCGGTGGTGACCGTGGTCCTTTATTTTTTCTCCCCGCAGATGCTCCGTTTCTTCCAGGACCACCTTGAGCAAAAGCTCGCATTTTTCTCCGTCGCCGAACCGTTTCTGGCCCACGTCAAACTGGCCCTGATCGCGGCACTCTTCATTCTGATGCCCGGCATCATCTTCTGCGGCTGGAAGGCGGCGGCCAAGCCGTTTGCGATGTCGGCAGGGTCCATCGGCTGGTTTGTTCTTTTTACCTGTCTTCTTTTTTACAGCGGTGCCTTTTTCTGCTATTCAATCACCCTGCCGTTCGGGGTCAGATTCCTTCTCGAATTCCAGTCCGCCCAGCTGCAGCCGATTATCTCCATCGGCAAATTCGTCACCTTCGTCGCCGTGTTCATTCTGGCTTTCGGGATCATCTTCGAGCTGCCGATCCTGATGGTCTTTGGCGCCAGATCAGGGCTTATCCCCCGGCAATCCTTTGAAAAAAACCGCCGCTACGCCATCCTCGCGATCAGCATCATCGCCGCCCTCCTGACCCCGACCCCGGATGTGGTCAACATGCTGCTGATGGGAGTCCCGCTCTATCTTTTGTACGAATTCGGGATCATCGTAATCAGGATACTGAAGATCTGAGTGGTGTATAAACAGTCAACCCAGATCCCGCACCAACCTTCCGGAGTCAAAAACCCATGTGGAAACTGCTTGCCGCCGTAAATAAAAAACTGGTGATCGCCATTCCGGTCATGATGACTGCGGGATTTCTCTTTGGGGTCAGCCAGGATCCGGAAATCGTCCGGAGCCTCCGGAAACTGATCCTGCCCCTGACCTTTCTGATGGTCTACCCGATGATGGTGACCCTTGATTTCAAGCGATTGAAGGACGGGATCAGCAATTTCAGAATCCAGATCAGCGCCCTGATCATCAATTTTATGATCATCCCTTTTCTCGCTTACGCGCTCGGCACTTTTTTTCTCGCCGATCGCCCTTACATGGCCCTCGGCCTCCTGCTGGTGGCCCTGCTGCCGAGCAGCGGCATGACCATCTCCTGGACCGGGTTCGCCAAAGGCAACACCGGCGCTGCTTTTAATCTTACCGCGATCGGCCTGCTGGCGGGATCCTTGGCCGCCCCTCTCTACATTCAGTGGCTGATGGGCACCAGGGTTGATGTCGACCCGGTGATGATGAGCAGACAGATCCTCTATATAGTTTTTATCCCGATGATTGCCGGTTACCTGACCAGAAAAATGCTGCTTTCCCGATTCTCCCCGACAGAATTCAAGGAAAAGGTCGCTCCCAGGTTCCCTGCCCTCTCAACCATCGGCGTCCTTGCCATAGTTTTTGTCGCCCTGGCGATGAAGGCCTCGACCATCACCGCCAACCCGAAAATTCTCGCCGCCATCGTTGCCCCGCTCCTGATCTTCTACGTGGTGAATTTTTCAGTCAGCACCCTCATCGGCCGCTTCTTCTTTACCCGGGACGATGCGGTCGCCCTGGTCTACGGCACGGTGATCCGCAATCTTTCGATCGCCCTGGCCATCGCCATGAACACCTTCGGCAGCACCGGTTCGGATGCAGCCCTGATCATCACCATCTCCTACATCATCCAGGTACAGTCTGCCGCCTGGTTCATCAAGCTTGCCGACTTCGTTTTTGTCCCTTCCGGTCATTGAGATATTCTCCTGCAGAAGTTATCGTAAGGCGGGAAACATTCCTTCGTCCAGTTAGGATACCGCTCCGCCTGGAGAGTCAATTGCCTGACATTATCGTATATGGTATAAATCTTCTGTTTGCATTTGATTCCCGATCACAGATCCTCGCTGAGAGAATTTTTTTGATCATTTAGCGACCGGGAATCTTCAGTTCTCTGAACCAGTTCAATCGAGCCAGGGGGGGGTATGCCAGGAAAGTTTTTCAGATCGATTCAGGGGAAGGTCCTTACCGGACTGTCGATCATCTTTCTCTGCTCCGTACTGGCACTCTTCACCTCGATGAATACAACCCTGAAAAACAGCATCCTTATTCAGGAATCACACATCATCAGAAACTATGCCTCTTCAGTGGCCGGCAAGCTCAACCACAACCTTGCCCAGGCCGCCGCCAATCTTGAGGCCGTTGCCAGGACAACCAAAGTCCGTTCCATGGACCGGAGCATTCTCGACCCCTACCTGCAGGAAGTGTCCACCATCAGCCCGTTTTTCCTCTGGCATATGGTGATGGACCATAACGGCACCGTCATTTCCCGGCATTCCAAACCGGAAAGAAGAGGTGCCGACCGTTCCGACCGCGATTACTTCAGGGTGCCGATGTTCGAACAGAAGTCAATGGTCTCCGAGACCCAGGTCTCCCGCTCCGGAAACCTTTCGGTTCATATTGCCACCCCCATTGTCGGTGAAGATGGCGCACCCCTTGGTGTTTTGTCGGCCCCCATCGGTTTTGCCGATCGAAATCCGATTTTGTACAATGCGATTACCCGCGCCTCCCTGCCGGACGAATGGCAGGTTTTCCTGGTTGACAAAAGGGGGTTGCTGATCGCCCACTCGCACCAGACCATCGACCGGAACAACCTGCAGCCTCTCGACTTCAGCACCCACCCTGCCGTTTCCACAATGCTTGCCGGCGGCAACGTCTCCAGACTGGACAGGTATTTCTACCAGGGTGAAGAATGGTATTCATCCGCCTCCGAAGTTGAACTTTCCGGCTGGACCGTCTTTGTTCAGGCACCGAAAAGGATCATCGCCGGCCATGTGAATGACGTGATCAGGCCGGCAACCATCTTTATCTCAACTTTTTTAATCCTGCTGCTCATCTGTTCCGTTCTCGCGGCGAGAAGCTACTTCCGGCCCCTCATCAATCTGACTCACGCCCTTGACCGTTTCGGGAAAAAGGAAGAGGTCGAGCCCCTCGCAACAAAAGGCACCGGCGAGGTCTCGGACGCGATCCTCGCCTTCAACTCAATGATCAGGGAACGGGCCGCGATGGAACGGGAACTTCTCGCCACCGGCAAAATCGAATCCCTCGGGCATCTCGCGGGAGGCATCGCCCATGATTTCAACAATATCCTCACCGCCATCAGCACCACCCTTTCCCTGACCAGAACCCACCACCGGGACCCTGAACTTTTTCTCGACAAACTGACCGCCTGCGAAAACGCGGTGATGCGTGCCCGAGGCCTGACCCAGCAGCTCCTCACTTTTTCCAAAGGTGGCGCTCCGATCAAAAAATCCTCCCCGATCGATGAGATCATTGCCGATTCGGCAGGTTTCGTTCTGAGCGGCAAAGACATTCGGGTAAACCATCAATTTCCCTCCGACCTCTGGCCGGTCGATATCGATCCCGACCAGATCAGTCAGGTCATCCAGAATCTGGTGCTGAACGCAGAGGAAGCCTCCCCCAAAGGCGGCATCATCTCCATCACCGCCAGGAATGTTACGATTTCCGAGCGGGACACCCCTGCTCTCAAACCGGGAAACTACGTGCTGGTCTCCGTGATCGACAAGGGAAAAGGGATCGGCAGGGACGAGCAGCAGAATATTTTTGATCCCTATTTTTCTACCAAGGGAAGTGGCCGGGGTCTCGGACTCGCCGCCTGCTATTCGATCATCAGAAATCATGGCGGACTCATCGGTGTTGAATCGACCGGCAACAAAGGAACCATATTCAATATCTACCTGCCGGCTGCTGCATTTCCGCCGAATCCCGGTCCGGCCGAATCATTACCGACCGGCGAAAAATCAGGCGGCAGAATTCTGATCATGGATGATGAGGAACTCATCCGGGAATCACTTGCGGAAATTATCATGATGTACGGCCATGATGCGGAAACAGCTCCGGATGGCGAGACGACCATCCGGAAGTACCGGGAGGAGATGGAGAAAAAGACCCCCTTCGACCTCCTGATCATGGATCTCACAATCCCCGGAGGGATGGGCGGCATCGAAACCCTGCAGAGGCTGCGGGAAATCGATCCGGATGTCCAGGCGATTGTCTCAAGCGGTTATTCCAATGATCCGGTTATCTCCCGCTTCCGGGAATACGGGTTCTGCGACATCTTGCCGAAACCATTTAAAGGAGCCGACCTGATCGCAACCATCAACCGACATCTGGCCGAGGGATAGAGATTAAAATTCTCTCACCGGAAAACCGTTGTTCCGCAATAATGCGGCCGTGACCCCCAATATTTCTCCACAGCCGCAGGAGGGGCTCCCGCTTTTGAGAAGAATTCCATCCACACCCAGTTTTTCGGCGATGAACAGCACCTGGCGGGCGCCTTCCACAAATTTTCCGGTCACCTCCACGCCGCCGCTGTTGACGACTCCGGCGTTCCCTGCCAGAACATCATCTCCGTCACCATCCACGATCTCCGCCGGCAGCCGCGGGGTGGCGAGCCCGCCAAGCTGCTCGGGACAGACCGGCACCCAGACCGCACCTTCAAGAAATTCCATACACTGCGGAGACGGCTTTGCAGCCCCGTCGTAACGGGTCTTCAACCCCATCAGACAGCTGCTGACCAGATATATTTTCTTGCGCTCAGCAACCATGCTTTCTAAAATCCCTGGTATAATCTCATCGCAACTGAAACGAATTACTGGTAAAAATCTTTGCCGGACATAAAAACCGTCTGTCCGCGACCGCTGCCGCAACTTGTTTTCCAGAACCCTGTACCTGAACCGGAGACTCTGTGAACTTAGATTTTTCCATACGGGAAAAAAGAAAACTCGGCAATATCATAATTGCCGCCCTTCTTTTCCTGGTCATCTGGATCCTCTTCTCACCATGGGGGCTGGTCAAACACGTCCGGATAAATAATGAACTGGAAACCGTCAGGCAGAGCAACCGGGAGCTGATTGAGAAAAACAGGCTTCTTGAGGAAGAGATCACCCGCCTGACCAGCGACCCGGTATATCTCGAAGAGATCGCCCGCAAAAAATTCGGACTGGTCAGAAAGAACGAACTTGTTTTTGATTTTTCTAAAACCAAGGAGCATTAGCAGCCCCCGCCGGTTGAAGAGGAGGTCTGGTGAAGATCCTTCTAACTCCCGGTTCCGGCTTCTTTTTTATCCAGCTCGCCGATGATCCATTCCACCGCTGCGGCAAGATCCTCCGCCACAAAGTCCGGCTGGACCTTCCGGGTCGGGCCGATGTACTGGTAATCCCCGCGTCCATACCCGGTAAGGACCAGAACCCCTCTGGCGCCGCAGGCCGCCGCCGCCTTCAGGTCGGACCAGCGGTCGCCCACCACATATGAGGAGGCAAGGTCAATCCCATAATCGGCCGCCGCCGCGCGAAAGAGGCCGGTTTTCGGTTTCCGGCAGTCACAGTTGATCCTGAACCTTTCCTCCTTCGCCTCGGGATGATGCGGGCAGATGTAGATTCCGTCCACTTTCGCCCCACCTTCGGCAAGCTCGCGATTCATTTTTTCATGAACCTCGACCAGCAGAGACTCCGGAAAATACCCCCTTGCCAGACCGGACTGATTGGTCACCACGAAGACCGGGATCCCCTTTTCATTGAGGCGGCGAATCGCCCCGGCGACCCCGGGCAGCATGACGAAACGGTCAAGATGGTTGATATACCCCATCTGCTCATTGATAGTGCCGTCCCGATCGAGGAAAACGGCGCGCTTCTTTTTGTCACTGTGCATGATCGTCACCTTTTTTTTCCGGCTGAAAGCATCCGGGCGACCCCTTCGGAAACTTCTGCGACCCCGATTTCTTTCATACAGCTGAAATCCGTGCGGCAGTGCGTCTTGAAACAGGGCTGGCACTCCATCTCCTTCCGGATAATCAGGACGTCCTCGGCAAAAGGCCCGGTCGCTACCGGATCGGTGGAGCCGAAGATGGCGACCAGGGGCGTTTTCTGCGCGGCAGCCACATGCATCAGCCCGGAATCGTTGGTCACAAAAACGTCGCAGGAAGCGATCAGGGCCATGGCTTCACCAAGTGAGGTCTTTCCGGCAAGATCAATCACATGTTCAGGGGCAAAACTCCGGATCGTTTCAGCAGTCGTCTGGTCCGCCCCGGTGCCGAACACCGGAATCACCGCATTATATTTTTCCGTAAGCACAGCGGCAAGCTCGCCATATCGTTCAACCGGCCAGCATTTGGCAGGCCCATACGCCGCACCGGGATTCAACCCGATCACCGGGCGAGTGCCCGCACCGGCGACAAAGTCTGCGGCCCATTGTGCCGCCTCGGAAGACACCTGGAGGAAAAGTTCATCGGGTCCGGCGGTCATGCCGAGATCTCGACACAGCCACTGATAGTAGTGGACCTGGTGCAGTTTACGTACTTCCGGTCTGATGGCGACCGGATAATTCAGCAGCAGTCGCCGTCCGTCCCTGATATATCCGGCCCGGGCAGGGATTCCGGCAAGCAGGGTGATAAAGGCCGCTTCAAAGGCATTCTGCAGCAGAATCGCCAGATCAAAGCGCCGGGACCGCAACTCCCCGGCAAGCCGCCACAAACCTTGCAGCCCCTGATGAACCCCCTTCTTATCAAAAATGATCACCTCATCAACATGGGGACAGTTACGGAAGATGTCGGCAACCCAAGGGTATGCGAGGATTGAAATCATCGCCTCCGGATAATTCTCCCTGATTGTCCTGACAGCAGGAGTAGTCATAATGGCATCGCCGATCCAGTTGGTGGATCTGATCAGGATCTTGTCAGGTTTAAGGTCGTCAGTCAGCATCTGTTCCAGCAGTTGGTGGTCGATTTAGGATCTTTTCGGGATCAGGAAACCTGCCATTTTATTTCTTTGTCCGGCGCCGTCAAGGTTTTTATCTCGGCAGCCCCCCTTCAGTCTTGCAAATTATTGACCATAATGTTATTAAAGTCCGTTTTATATTTGTCATCGTTTTTTTTACATCGGCTCACATGAATCTGCCCGGACCATGAAGGTCTGCGCAGCGTGGGAGCCGGCAAATTCACACACCCCGGATAACGTATCCCACTGGTGCCCTGAAAAGGGTCGGGACACGGGGTGGACGAACAACCAGAAAGGAGCAGGAAATGTCTTACATCAACATGAAGGATATGCTGGAGGCCGGAATGCACTTCGGTCATCAGACCCACCGCTGGAACCCGAAAATGCGTCCGTACATCTACGGCGCACGCAGCAAGATTTATATCATCAACCTCGACAAGACCCTGCCGATGTTCAACGCAGCCTACGAGGCCGTCCAGAAAGCGGTTGCCAAGGGCGGCACCGTACTGTTCGTCGGCACCAAACGCCAGGCCCAGGACATCATCCGTGAAGAGGCGGAACGCTGCGGCATGTACCATATTACCAACCGCTGGCTCGGCGGCATGATGACCAACTTCCAGACCATCCGCAAGTCCATTGACCGCTTGAAATCCATTAAGGCGATGCAGGAAGACGGCACCATCAACCAGTACAAGAAGAAAGAAGTCCTGATGATGACCAAGGAAGCTGTGAAACTTGAGCGCAACCTCGGCGGTATCGCAAACATGAAGGGGCTGCCCGCAGCTCTCTTTGTGGTGGATCCGAAACGTGAAAACATCGCCGTCGACGAAGCCAACCGTCTTGGGATTCCGGTCATCGCCATGGCCGATACCAACTGCGATCCCGACGGCATCGATTTCCCGATTCCGGCCAATGATGATGCGATCAAATCAATCAAGCTCATCACCTCAAAAATTGCCGACGCAGTCATCGCCGGCAAGGAGCAGAGACAGGATTTCCAGGAAGTCGACAGCGATGCCAAGCCGGAAATGGCTGCCGCTGCAGTCACCGAACCGGTGGAGGTTGTTGAAACCTCTGCGGATGACACTGAAGAATAAAATCAGTACAAAGTATTTGTTCTTCCAGACCACAGGCCCGCAGCATCCGTTTTCATAAGCGGATGCTGCGGCTTGGTCAGTGACGGGTTTCAAGCTATATTCCAATAACAAAAGGTCTTGTTCAGGGCCTGAAAAACTTCCCATTATCTGGGTCAGGAGTATTCGTCGTGCAAATAACAAGTCAGATGGTTAAGGAACTCCGCGATAAAACCAACGCGGGAATGATGGACTGCAAAAAGGCACTGGCCGAAAACAATGGCGACATGGAGAAATCAATCGACTACCTTCGCCAGAAAGGACTTGCCGTCGCGCAGAAAAGAGCGGACCGGGCCACCAGCGAAGGCGTGATCGAAACCTATATCCATGCAGGCGGGAAACTGGGAGTGATGGTCGAGGTCGGCTGCGAAACCGATTTCGTTGCCAAATCGGATGTATTCCAGGGTTTTGCCAAGGACATCGCCATGCACATCGCCGCCAGCAATCCGGTATCGATCAAAAGGGAAGACATTCCACAGGAGCTTGTTGACCGGGAGAAGGAAATCTTCAAGGCCCAGGCCATGGAATCCGGCAAACCCGAAAACATTGCCGAGAAGATGGTTACCGGAAAGCTTGATAAATACTTCGCCGAGGTCAGCCTCATGGAACAGAAGTTCGTCAAGAACCCCGATGTTTCCATTCAGGATCTGCTGAACGAACTCATCGCCAAACTTGGTGAAAACATCAGCGTGAAAAAATTCGCCCGCTTCCAGGTCGGCGTCTGAGATTAATAGAGAAGTCAGAAGTCAGAATTCAGAAACAAGCGAAATAATAACAGCTCTTATCTAAGGAATACCAGTTGGCGGAAAACAAGTTCAAACGGGTCCTGTTAAAACTCAGCGGTGAAGCGCTGATGGGCAAATCATCCTACGGGATCAATCCTGAGATGCTGGCCTATGTGGCCGGTGAGATCAAGGAACTCACCGAGCTCGGGGTTCAGGTCGGCCTGGTGATCGGCGCGGGCAATATCTTCCGCGGTGTCGCCGGGGTTTCCGACGGGATGGACCGGACCTCCGCCGACAATATGGGCATGCTCGCCACGGTGATCAACTGCCTGGCAATGAAAGAGGCCCTGTCCCGAAAAAAAATCGCGAGCCGGGTTCTCTCCGCCATCCCGATGCAGACAGTCTGCGAGCCCTATGCCAGACAGCGGGCGATGCACCATCTTAAAAAAAAGAGAGTGGTGATCTTTGCCGCCGGGACCGGCAATCCGTTTTTCACCACCGATACGGCGGCGGTCCTGCGGGGCCTGGAGATCGATGCCGAAGTGATCTGCAAGGCGACCAGGGTTGACGGGGTCTACGACAAAGACCCCCTCGTCCATAGCGATGCCGTAAAATTTGATGAGCTGACCTATACCGAAGTTCTCCGCAGGCAGCTGCGGGTCATGGATTCTGCTGCGATCTCGCTTGCCAGGGACAACAGCAAAACTATCCTTGTCTTTGACTTGAACAAACCGGGCAATATCCGCAAGGCTGTCTGCGGCGAGAATACCGGGACAATCATTAAAGGAGAGGGGAAATGAGTGAAGTGATTGAGTTGATGCAGGTAAAGATGGAAGACAGCGTTGAGTCTTTCAAACGTGAACTCTCGAAGGTGCGTACCGGCAGAGCGTCCCTGTCCTTACTCGACAGTGTCAAGGTTGATGCGTACGGCTCATCAATGCCCCTGAACCAGGTCGCAACCCTGACCATCCCCGAAAGCAGGCTGATCCAGATCCAGGCCTGGGACACCCAGCTTCTTGGACATATCGAAAGAGCCATCCATAAGGCTGAGCTAGGATTGAATCCGGTCAATGACGGCAAGCTGATCCGGGTCAGCATCCCCCAGCTTACCGAAGAAAGACGCAAAACCCTGGTCAAGCAGGTCAAAAAAATCACCGAGGAATATCGGGTCGCCGTTCGAAATTCCCGCCGGGATGCCATCGACACCCTGAAAAAGCAGAAAAACAATAAAGAAATCACCGAGGACGATCTCTTTCGCCTCCAGGATGAGTCTCAGGCTGAAACGGACAAGTTCATCAAACAGATCGATGACCTGATGGCTGCCAAAGAAAACGAGGTCATGGAGGTTTGACCACCTTCTTCACTTTCCTTCCTGCTACAGAAGGCGGCTCTGCAAAAGATGACTGAATCACCCGAACTGGATCCGACCCGGCTGCCCGGACATGTGGCCATCATCATGGACGGGAACGGGCGCTGGGCCCAGAATCGGGGCATGCCCAGACCTCTCGGCCACAAGCAGGGGGTAGTTTCGGTGCGGGAAATCGTCACCGCCGCCCGGGAACTGGAGATCAAAGCACTCACCCTCTATGCGTTTTCAACCGAAAACTGGAACCGCCCGGCGGTCGAAGTACAGGCGTTGATGGGACTCCTGAAAACGTTTCTCCGGAGCGAACTCGACGCTCTGGTCAAAAACAATGTCTCCCTGCGCACTATCGGACAGATCGACAGGCTGCCCGTTGAGGTTCGCGAGATCCTGGTCTCGGTTTCCGAAAGAACAAAGGATAACGACGGCCTGGTTCTTAATCTCGCCTTAAGTTACGGCGGACGTGACGAACTGACCAGGGCGGTCCGGAAAATCGCGGAGCAATGCCGCACGGGGGCGCTCTCTCCGACGGCGATCACCGAAGAAACAATTTCTACCCATCTCGATACCGCAGGCCTGAAGGACCCGGATCTGCTGATCAGGACCGGCGGGGAATCGAGGCTCAGCAATTTCCTGCTCTGGCAGCTTTCTTATGCTGAAATCCTGATTACCGACACCCTGTGGCCTGATTTCCGGAAAGAGCAGTTCATCGACGCGTTGAAGGATTTTCAATCCAGGCAGAGGCGATTCGGCAAAACTTCTGAACAGGTGCTTGCAAAATGACCAGAACCAGAATCATTACAGGGGTTATCATCGGCATCGGCTGGCTGGCCCTTCTCCTCTACGGGCCTTTCTGGTTTTTCTGGCTGGTGTTCGTGGGCCTCGGCGCGATGGCCCTGAACGAATATTACGTTATGACCCTGGCCAAATTCAGCCGCCATGACAGGATCACCGGCATTCTGCTCGGTCTCTTCCCGCTTCTGGCCGCCTACGAAGGCAATTCGGAAACGGTTTCCGCCGCCCTCTTCATCGCTCTTTTCTTTCTGATTGTCTATGCCCTTTCCCGGTATACCACCTTAAACGACGTCAACAGCCAGATGAACGGTTTTGTGCTGATGCAGAGGCTTGGCTTCGGCATTTTCTATGTGGGCTTCAGCTTCTCCCATTTCACATTGCTGCTCACCGTTCCCAAGGGAACCCACTGGCTTTTCCTTTTGACCATCATCACCGTCTTTTCCGACTCCGCAGCCTACTTTTCCGGCAAATATCTCGGCCGCCACAAGCTCGCTCCGGCGATCAGCCCGGGGAAAACCATCGAAGGGCTCATCGGCGGACTGCTTGGCAGCATTACCGCCGCGATCATCGTCTGCATCCTGCTTTTTCCAGGGTTTTCAATCGTAAAAATGTCCGTTCTGACCATCTTCCTGACCTTTGTCGGCATCATGGGCGACCTTACCGAATCGGTGATTAAAAGAACCATGGGCGTTAAGGATTCCGGGAATATCCTCCCCGGGCACGGTGGGGTTCTCGACCGGCTCGACTCCCTGATGATCGCCACCCCGGTTCTCTTCTATATGATTCACTTCGGCTTTCTCACCAGCTGATCCATTCATCCGGAGTACGTTTACCCGACCATGGCCAGGAACATATCAATACTCGGATCGACCGGATCAATCGGCCGTAACGTACTCGAAGTGGTCCGGCAGTATCCGGGGCGCTTCCGGGTTGCAGGGCTTGCCGCCGGCAGCAATATCAGGCTTCTCAAGGAACAGATCGATGCCTTTGACCCGGAACTTGTCTCGGTGGCCGACCCAGCCCTTGCCGGTGAACTGATCGGAATTCTGCCGGAAAAATGGCGGAGCAGGGTTTTCTCCGGCTCCGAGGGGAATGAAAGAGTCGCCTGTGTCCCTTCCGCCGATATGGTGGTTTCGGCCATTGTCGGGGCGGCGGGCCTCACCCCGACCCTTGCCGCGATCAACGGGGGCAAGAACATCGCCCTGGCCAACAAGGAAACATTGGTAATGGCCGGGAATCTGGTGATGGAGACCGCCCGCCGGAAACGGGTCCACATCCACCCCGTCGACAGCGAGCACAGCGCCATTGACCAGGGGCTTGATGCAGGCCGCCGCGAAGACGTGACCCACCTGATCCTGACCGCCTCCGGAGGCCCTTTCTACAGCAGGCCGGAGCGTGAACTGTGGGACGTGACTCCCGAAGAGGCCCTCGCCCACCCCAACTGGAGTATGGGCAGAAAGATCTCGATCGATTCGGCGACCCTGATGAACAAGGGTCTAGAAGTTATTGAAGCCCACTTTCTTTTCGGAATGAACATCGAAGAAATTGAGGTCCTCATTCATCCGCAGTCCATCGTTCATTCGATGGTTGAATTTCTTGACGGCTCGGTGATCGCCCATCTCGGTGTCCCGGACATGAAGATTCCCATCGCATACGCCCTCACCTTCCCGGAAAGATTGAAACTGCCGCTGCCCCGCCTGAATCTGGCCAAGGCTCCTGATCTCCAGTTCCTGGCCCCCGATTTTAAAAAGTTCCCGGCTTTAAAACTCGCCTATCAGGTCTGCAAACGCGGGGGGACCTTGCCGGCGGCATTGAACGCCGCCAATGAGGTCGCAGTCAATGCCTTCCTCGACGGCCGGATCAGATTTCCCGAGATCTCACTGACCGTTTCTGAAACCGTGAGCAGAATGGAAGCGGGTGACGCCTCCACCCTGGAAAACATCCTGGCCGCCGACATCGAAGCGAGAGTTCTCGCCGAATCGGTGGTTGAATCTCTGCATATCAAGTATAGTCAGTTGAAAGGTACGAGCTGAAAACTTATTATTTTAGAAAATTTCAATTTTTAGGCCACATTACGACATTTCGGGTTAACTCCGGAACGACGAAATAACCGTATGAAATTGAATGCGAAAATTGCATTCAAACTACTTAATTCTGCCGACTGAATCCTTCAATCGCCAAAATGAGCGGTTTCTTCTGCAACACAGAATGCGGGAATATCAGACAGAATCAACTCTAATCTCAAGTTAAACAAAACCATGAATTCAGTGATCTCTTTTATCATCGTCCTTGGCCTGCTCATCTTCGTTCATGAATTCGGCCATTTCCTCTTCGCCAAACTCTTCCGGGTCAAAGTCCTGAAATTCTCCCTCGGTTTCGGCCCCAAAGTCACCGGCTTTTTTGCCGGTGAAACCGAGTATCTGCTCAGCGCCTTTCCGCTGGGCGGCTATGTGAAAATGCTCGGCGAGCAGCCAAGCGAGGAAGTAGCTCCCGAGGACAAGGCCCGCTCTTTTTCCGACAAACCGGTCTGGCAGCGTTTTCTCATTGTTTTCGGCGGGCCTTTGTTCAACCTCCTGTTCGCGGTCTTTCTCTTTTTTATGATTTTCGCCATCGCCGGTCTTCCCACCCCGGTTGACAATACGGTGATCGGCGGGATCACCGCCGAATCTCCGGCCAGCCGGGCGGGCATCGAACCGGGAGACCGGATTCTTTCCCTGAACGATCAGGACACCATGAGCTGGACCGATGTCTCCGATATTATCAGCCACAGCAAGGGTGAGCCGGTGACCATTCTTCTTGAACGGAAGGGAGAAAAACTCACGATCACCGCCACCCCCGAGATCCTGCCGAGCCGCAACCTGTTCGGAGAAGAGGTTGAGAAAAGATACATGCTGGGAATCGTCCGCAGCGATGAAGTCACCTATGAAAAGATTTCCATTATCGAGGCCATTTTTGCCGGTTTCAACCAGACTTGGGGTTTCATCTATCTGACCCTGCTCGGGATCGTCAAGATGATCCAGTCGGTCATCCCGGCCAGCGAACTCGGCGGCCCGATTCTCATCGCCCAGCTTGCCGGCAAGCAGATGGAAGCAGGCTGGATGAATCTCATCTATTTCATGGGGCTGATCAGCGTCAATCTGGGAATCCTGAACCTCTTCCCGATCCCGATTTTAGACGGCGGCCACTTGATGTTCTTCACCTACGAAGCCATCAGGCGCAAACCCGTTTCACTGCGGGCCCAGGAAATCTGTCAGCAGTTCGGCCTGGTCATTCTTGCCTCGCTGATGGTCTTTGTTTTTTATAATGATCTGGTCAGAGTTTTCACTACCGGTTGACCGGAGCAAGCTGACCATGACCGTAAAGAGACCTGATCAGGGCAGAGATCCCGGCCCGAAAGTGCTTGCCATCGAGACCGCCACCCAGTGCGGCAGCGTCGCCCTGCTTGCCGGGGATGTCTGTCTGGCCGAAAACACGATCAACTCCACAACCACCCATTCCCGCAGAATCACCAGCCAGATTGAGTATGTGATGCGCGAGTGCGGGGTCGAGTGGGTTGACCTCGACTGTATCGCGGTGAGCCTCGGGCCCGGCAGCTTTACCGGGTTGCGGATCGGGCTCAGCACCGCCAAGGGATTTTCGATGGCCTGCGAGATCCCCCTGGTCGGCGTCCCGACTCTCGACGCGCTGGCCCTGCAGATGACCGGGCAGCCGGGGACCATGATCTGCCCGGTGATCGATGCCCGGAAAAACGAAATCTACTGTGCTTTGTACAAATGCGACAGCGACGGACGCCCGGCGCTGGCCGGTGAATACCTGGTCATCCACCCCGGAGACCTGACCGGGATGATCGAGTCTCCAACCCTCTTTATCGGCAACGGCACCGAGGTGTACGGGGAACTCTTCCGCAGGGAGCTTGGCGGGAAATACCTGCCCGCTCCGGTCGCTTCCTTCATGCCCCGGGCAGCAACCGTCGGGATGATCGGTTCGGGATATTTTCAGGATGACAAAATCGGCGACCCGGCTACCATGGTCCCGATCTATGTAAGGCCTTCGGAGGCTGAAGTTTCCCTCTCCGAAAAACAGACGAGAATCAAGACATGACAAACTCGCAAAAGGTCAAAAAACCCATCCTTCGACAGGCTCAGGATGAGCGGGGGGTTAACTGGCTCAGGTAGATCCTTCGACTGGCTCAGGATGAGCGGTTTTGTCTGGTGATTGTCATTCCGCTCACCCTGAGCTTGTCGAAGGGTAAGCATGTCGAAGATCACGCCGGTCATCTCTCCCGACTTTTTGCGAACTCGGCAATCCATCTTCAAGCAACAGGGAAAATCATGAGAACGCTCATCATCATCCTCACCACCATTCTCCTGCCCACCCCCGCTTTCGCCCATACCATGGGAAGCGACGGCAGCTTTCTCTCCGGACTCACCCACCCGGTGCTCGGTTTCGATCATCTGCTGGCGATGCTCAGTGTCGGCATCTTAAGCGCCCAGATGGGCGGCCGGGCCATCTGGACCGTCCCCTCGACTTTTGTCGCGGTAATGGCGGTCGGCGCAATGATCGGCACCCGGAACATCAACGTCCCCGGGGTGGAATACGGTATCGCGATCTCGGTCCTGGTTCTCGGCATCGCGCTCGCTCTCGAGAAGAAACTGCCGCAGGTCTGGGCCATGCTCTTTGTCGGTTTTTTCGCCCTCTTCCACGGCCACGCCCACGGCACCGAAATGCCGACCATCGTCACCCCGATCATCTACGCAACAGGATTTCTCTCGGGGACCGCGGGCATCCACATCGCCGGGGTGCTGATCGGCATTGTTTCGGGTAAAACCGCAACGGGGTCGGCGACACTTCGCTACATCGGCGCAGGCATCGCAGGGATCGGAGTGCACATCGTCTACATTCTGAGTAAATACTGACTCAACTTTCTGAGTTTGGTTGATATCCCGACAATAAAGGGGTTTTAGCGATTTGTTCGTGCCTGTATTCCACCAGAATCCAGAAGCCAGGAGTCTGAATCCAGGAGAAAAGCTTTAAAATCAGTCATTCTGGCTTCTGGATTCTCATCATGGAGAATGTCACTATGAAAATATACCTCCTGCTCTTTTTTCTCCTCATCTCGTCCATCTGTTACGCGAATCCCCGGATCAGGCCTGAAACATGGGCCCGGCCGATCATCGGCACCAATTTAGAAAATCTGCACGCGGTGGACGAAGGGGTCTTCCGCTCGGAACAACCCGGCGAGGAAGACATCAGCGACCTTCTTGCCCTTGGCATCAGGGAAGTTCTGAACTTGAGGGAATACCACAGTGATACGGATGACCTGGCCGATGAAAATTTCCTGCTTCACCGGATAAAAATCAACACCGGGAATATCACGGAAGAACAGATCATCGAGGCGTTGCGGATTATCAAGAACAGGAAAGGCCCGATCCTGATCCACTGCTGGCATGGTTCGGACAGGACAGGAGTCATGATTGCCGCCTACCGGATCATTTTCAACAACTGGTCCAAGTCCCGGGCATTGGATGAGATGACCCACGGCGGCTATGGCTATCACGCGAAAATATATCCCGGTCTGGTGGGACTGATTGAAAATCTGGACCAGGACAGGATCAGAAAATTACTGGATTCATCTGCAGGGACGGACGCCCTCATTTCCTACACTGCCAGCTCCCCCAGCCCGGATGTCCATCCTTCCGTGACAAACCGGGGGTTCGCCGAAATCCATTCCACCTTCAGCGACGGGCGTGACTCTTCACCACCATTATTCGAGATCCGATAGCTCTTTCCCACAGGCTCACAGCAGGCCCCGACCGACACCCACCGGATGATCGATATCAAACCGGAACCTTCCCCGATGGTGCGCTCAGTCTCCCTGACACCATCGCGCCTCCCGATACACCAAGAAAAACTTTGCATTCCCCCCCGGCGTCGGTGATACCATAAACAAAGGATGGTATCCCCATGGACGAATCGACAACATTCTCCAGAGCTGTGCTCCGCGAGCTCATGGCCCGTCACACCGATCCCAAAAGGATACCGGACAGGTTCAAGGTCATCACCGACACCAGCGATTTCATCCGGGTCGAATATAATGACGTGGTCCTGCTCGGCGACACGCCTTTTTTGGTCAAGGGGTATGAGAAGGAAGGGAGATTCGGCCTGGACGATGAGCCGAAATACTGGGTCCGCCGGGCCATCGATCTCACCGACGGCGCGACCAGAATCCTCAAACTCGTGTTCCATGAAGAATTCGAGACGAAGATCGGCGAGGTCGTCATCAAATGCTTCCGCAGCCCGAAAAAAGAGGGCCGCATCCTGGATCTGGTCCGCAATCACGACAATTTCATGCACGGTCGCTGGGTCCTCGATGCGGCCGGCAACAATGTCCGCATCCTTGATTACATCTACGGCCGCCGCTACGACGAACTCATCACCGGCTACGGCGAAGATCATCACGACTATTTCCACCATTATTTCCCCCAGGTCCTGAACGAATACATCCAGCTGGTCGAAGCGATCAAATTTCTCCATGACCACGGGGAAAAACACGGCGACATCAGGCGCGACCACATCATCCGCGACCGGGAGCTGAACATCAACCGCTGGATCGACTTCGACTACAACTTCATGCACGGCGAGTCCTTGTTCAGCTTCGACCTGCAGGGACTCGGCAATATTCTGATCTTCCTGACCGGACGCGGCGACGTTCTGGTTGCGGACCTTTACCATGATCAGAAGGAACTCTTTGATACCCTGTGGGGCGAAGACCTGAACATCTCGTACAAGAACAGGGTGGCAAATCTACGGAAGATCTATCCGTATGTTCCGGAGTCCCTGAACCGGATTCTGCTCCATTTTTCCAGAGGGGCAAACATATTCTATGAAACCACGGACCAGATGCTCGATGACCTGGCAAGGGCCCGGGCCGATCTGGTTTCACTGACAGGGAGGACGTCATGAGCGAGGACAACTTTACCGATCTTGCCCGGAGAGACCGGGAGCGGCATCTGCTGCTGGCCGTTGACGAATCCGACAACTCACGAAGGGCGGTGATGTATGTGGCTGATTTTTTCGGGGACTACCGGGATGTGTTCGTCACCCTGCTCTCGATCATCCCGGAACCGTCCGAGGATTATTTCCCGAACGATGCGGAACGCGTGAGTTGGCTGCAAGAAAAAAAACTGACCGTGGAAAAGGCCCTTGCCGATTACCACAAAATCCTGCAGGACGCGGGTTTTCCGGAAAACCGGATCGATACGCGGCTCTCCGTCCGGCAGTGCGTTTCCATCGGTGACGCAATCCTGGAAGAACAGGCGCGGTTGCGCTGCTGTATCGTGGTAGCAGGCCGGCGAGGACTCACCCATAACGAAGAGTTCATCTTCGGTTCCACCTCAAGCAAACTCCTCCACCATGCCTCACACTGCGCGGTGATGATTATTGAATAACGATCTGCCAAGCGCCGTCCTTCGTGCGGATTTTACAGGAGGATCATTATCGATATCGGGTGCAGGATCCTTGGCAGGAGAGGTCGGATCCCCTCTGATTTCCCCTGAGACCGACGGGAAAGTTACAGGCCGCGGTCAGGAATCAACCCTTTGCCCAGGCGGTTGGCGGAATCAAATCTTTTTCTTGTGCGCCTCTATTCTTTGCAGTTCTTTCTTGTAGCATTCGGGGCAGATCGTATGGCTGAAATCCACCCCGGAATGTTTGTGGATATACCCTTCGATCTGTTCATAATATCCTTCATCATTGCGGATATTTTTGCAGTAGGAACAGATCGGCAGGATCCCTCTTAAGGTTTTGATCTCGGATAAAGCGGTCTGCAATTCCTCAATGAGTTTATCCCGTTCAATTTCCGCGGTTTTTCTTTCGGTAATTTCCTGAAAGCATTCGATCATCCCGATCAGTCGGCCCTTCCGGTCGAGGAACGGCCGGGCGGTGACGATGAAATATTGTTTGCTGCCGTCATCATTTATTTTTGTCGATTCACAAAGCACTTCCCTTTCACCACCGGCGATTTTAATCATCGGGCAGGCATCGGTCATGCAGGTCGGTCCCGGGCGTGAATCGAAACACTTCACCGGATACTCACATTGCTCATTCAGATGATGCAGATTTTTGTATGCCTCGTTGGACAAGATGATCTGGTAGTCGGTGTTGGTGATGCAGATTGGAATGGAGGTGTTGAAGATATTCTTCAGTTTGTTTTCGCTTTCCTGGAGGGCTTTTTCCGCCTCCTGCCGTTCGATAATCTCCAGCCGCAACTCTTCATTGATCCGTTCAAGCTCGCTGGTCCGCTCGGAAATGATCGCCTCATCATTTTTTCTTTGCGTGATATCCCGAATCAGGCCGTCATAGGCGATGAGTTTAAAATTCGGGTCATGGCGGCGCAGCAGGGTGTTCTGGATCCATCTGATCGATCCGTCCTTGTGGCGGATCCGGTGTTCAAGGATCGAAGAGTCCTGTCCGGCCAGGATGTCGGCGGTCTGTCGCAGAACCACATCCCTGTCTTCCGGGTGAATCATATCCAGCCAGAGATAGGGTTGCGCATCATATTCGGCCGAGGCAAATCCGGTCACCCCGACACAGGCTTCACTATGGACTGTTTTAACGGCGGCCCCATTCTCAACTGTCACGGTATAGGTATAATCGGTGACCGCCCGCAGGAGTTCGTCATATCTCCTTTCGCAATCCTGCAAAGCATTTCCTAAATCTTTCAGCTTTGTCATCTGACCTTGAGGGGTACTCATCCCGGGTTGTCTGATCATTTCTGCGTAAATTTATTGAGGATTCATGGCTGGTCGATTATGCCATCCGACATATTCCACAGTTGTCCTCTTCGCTCTTTCACGGAAGGGTTCTCAACTCCCTGTCCCTGCGTAAAAAATCATTACTTATGATATTCGCACAAGTTCCTGGAAAATGTCAACGTAATGATTTGCGGTTGCAAGGGAAAGATCTATTCCGGAAGAGGGGCGGTGTGAAGCAGGCTGAAATTTCAAATAAGCGCCTGCGGCGATGAGGCAGGAGAGGGCGGAGAAGATTTCCATCATCAAGACGGGTTGGTTGCAAATTCCTGGTCGCCTTGGGTCTGCTCCGTTCTCAAACGCTCACGGATTCATGGCTGGCTTTTTCGGCACGCATTCCGGATCAATCAGTCATGACTTTTCCGGAGATGGCAATGAAGGTGCCCCCTTTGCTTTTCCTTCGATAGCGCAATGAAACAAATGTCAAAATGTCAACCCCGGTACCCTTCTAAAATCTTTGCGATCTTCATGATTACAAAACATGTCCATTCCCCATTATGATCCATCACCGACCCTCTGAAAAGTCTCCTTTATGACCTGGATGCTCGCGCAACAAGCTATTTAGATCTGGCGTCGGAACCGGGAAGTGAATACTTTTTTCAACAGGTAGAAGGAAAGAAGAAATTCATCTTAATTCTCCTCATGCACCCCGGCAGATTCGCCGCGATTGGTGACAATGACAGGAGGTGTGATATGACGACTGAAAAGAACCTGCAAGGCAAGACGGATATCCAATCCATGATGGAAAACTTCAAGAAAATGGCCACCCCCGGAGCTCCGCATAAGCTCCTGGCCGGACTGGAAGGCCACTGGGTCACCCATACCAGGGCCTGGATGGGAGGTGATCAGCCGCCGGTAGAGACTTCCGGCACCTGCGTACAGACGATGATCCTGGGCGGGAGATACCTTCAACAGGAGTACACCGGCGAGATGATGGGAGAACCCTTCTCCGGCATCAATCTCATCGGTTTCGACAACCAGAAAGAGCGTTTTGAGTCGATCTGGATCGACACCATGAGCACCGGCATCTATTATTTCGAAGGTGTTATCGGAAGCGACGGTAAGACCATCACCCAGGAGAGCAGTTATGACGATCCGGACAAAGGTCACGTGACCTGGCGTAGTGTCACCAGGTTTGTGGACGACAATACCTTGGAGTATGAGATGTTTCTCATCCCGAAAAATAGCCCGGAAGAGAAGATGTCCGAGATGACCGTTACCCGGGAAACATCAGCAGGCAGTGAAAAGTCACGCATCCACTGATCTGACCTGAAAATACCTCACTCCATGAAAACCCTTGTTGCCCCCTCTGGTGGGGAACGGGCGACAAGGGTGGAGTCTGGACTGTAGATGTTCAACCTAGAGAATTCATGGTCTTAATTCTCCGCCCTCAACGGATAATCTGAATGGCATTGGAAAGAATGAGCTGATTGTGATCCGGCAGCAAACTGAATTACTAAAGGATGTCCCTCCTCACTCCTTAAATGCCAGGGGGGAATAAACTGTTACTAGCCAAGCATACTGATGTGCCCCTTTTTCACTTTTTAGAAACCGGGGAGTGTCCTGGTTTTTACGAAAAGCGCAAAGACTCGAGCTTGATTCTGATATCATTTATTGCTATCATGCCAAACATGAACAGTAAACAGCAAAGTACATTACGAGCTATTTTCACAAATCCAGTTCCGATGAACCTTGATTTTAAACGGATGGAATCACTGTTTCTGGCGTTAGGTGCAAAATTGATAGAAGGGGATGGTTCTCGAGTTCGATTTGTCTTAAACGATGTCGTGGTAAGTTTTCACAGACCACATCCTCACAAAGAAGCAAAACCTTACCAGGTAAGGGACGCACGTTCTTTTTTAAAACAAGCAGGAGTGAAGGCATGAAAACGATGAAACATAAAGGGTATAGCGCCCGCATTGAATACAGTGATGAAGATAGTTGCTTTATCGGCCACATCGCAGGTATTAGTGATGTTGTCGGCTTTCACGGTGAAGCCGTGAGTGAATTACGCATGGCATTTGCGGAGGCGGTTGACGACTATCTGGAGACATGCAAAAAAGCGGGCAAGCAACCCCAAAAGCCATTTTCCGGTAAATTGATGCTGCGTATCCCGCCAAAGGTCCATGCGGCAGTTGCTCAAGCTGCGGAAGTGAGCGGGAAAAGTATTAACCAATGGGTAGCGGATAAGCTTGACCAAGCAGCACATTCACATTGATCGTTGTGGATCCACCATCTCAATAGGTAAGGAGCCCCCCGACTCTAATTTCCTTCTCACTTATCAACTTCAGTATTGACTTTTCGTTTCCTTTTTCAAGATTGACCAACTTGACCAACTTTGGTACGGTAGGTCATAAGCATATTCAGAGAGGTGCACGATGATCGTCAATATTTCGGAAGCCAAGGCAAATTTATCAAAATTGATCAGTATGGCCTATCACGGCGAGAAGGTGGTCATCGCCAAGAACAACCTGCCCCTGGTTGACTTGGTGCCCCACAAGCCCGAGGGAAAACGACGGCTGGGGTTGTTGGCCGGCAAACTCAAGGTGCCGGACGACATCATGGATGAAGACGAAACGATCAACGCGATGTTTTACGGTGACGATAAAGCTGAGTTGAGCAGCTCGGCTACTCATACTGATAAGTGAGCTTGCGAGACTTCGAGACTTATACCAGAAGGGTGAAATGAAAATCCTTATCGACACCCATATCCTGCTCTGGGCCTCGGCGGAGCCGACACGATTGGATGAGAGACAACGGGCTGCCCTTGAAACCATGACCAATACGATCTACGTCAGTTCGGTCTCTCTTGCCGAGTTAATGATCAAAGCATCGCTGGGTAAGCTGGTTGTCGATTTCGATGTCGTGGAACTTTGCCTCGAGAGCGGCTTTGAAATCCTCGATCTCAAGGGCCAAGACGTTTTGCCTCTCAAGGATATGCCTTTTCATCACCAAGATCCTTTCGACCGGCTGATTGTTGCCCAGAGTATGGTTAACAACTATCCGGTCATGACCAACGATCCGAAATTCAAACTCTACGACTGCCCCCTGTTTTGAGCCTGTTTGATTCTAGTGGACGGCTGCGTCCCCACGGAGACCGCGGGAGGTAGCAGTAGTCACATAAACTGTCCCCGCTGTTTCCGAAAGGGCTGAAAGAAACCTTCCCGGGCCAGGCCGGTTTCCCGGGCAAGTTGGCTCATGCCCCTGGCGCGGGCAATAACGCCCAAGGCATGGCGAATCAGGCTGCACAGGCTTTGAAATAAAGAACCGAGTCTTCTTCGTTTTTCAGGTAGTCGGCGCTATCCCAATGGGTAAAATTTTCAGCCAAAGTTAATCCCTCGATAATTCCAATTTTATCGAGGCTGTTTGGAGCAAGGTATTTTCTACCCAGGTGAATAACAGGAGAAACCACCGGCGAAGGGCCTCTTTTGGTGTAAGAATACTGATAACCACTTGATATCAATAAGTAATGTTGTGACCACAATCAGTATTTCTCTCTTGAAACCTCCCCTCGACAAGCTGCGGGGAAGGCACTCGCTGGGCATTTTCATTCTGCACCCTTTAACCTTACGTCTCACAAATCGCCTCTCACACCTCCGACGCTTCTTTACAAAAGCCCGTTCAATTCCCGCCACTTCTCTTCGAGTCTTTTTTCAGAAACCGGGAAGGCGGTTTTCAGTTCCTGGGCGAAGACCGAGATCCGGTATTCGTCGACCATCTGCCGGAACTCCTCCAGTTGGCGGTCATACTCGGGCGAAAAGACCTGCCGGGATATGGCCACGGCCAGCCTCTCGTCATGAATTTTCACCTTCCCGGACCGCACCCGGTCCCTGGCGGGGTCGGCATGCTCTCTTTCGATCCGGATCTGCAGCGCCTTCAGGGATCGGATCGCGGCCTTCATCCTCGCTCCGTCGAAGATGTCGAGAAAATTATCGGGCACCGCTTTGGCGAGATGGTCGTGAAAATCCGCCGAGACCTCCTTGCGACCCTTGACGGTAATCCCATGAAACCGGACAATCAGGTCGAGAACCGCTCTTCTTTCCTTAAGCAGGGCAACCACCTGGTCCAGGAGCCGACGGCCGAGGCGGAAGATGCCTTCACCCCTGACCGCGGCCGCTCTCTCCTCAAACTCATCACGCCCTGGAATCCGTCCCTCCCTGGTGGAAAACACTTCCTCCAGAATGAACCAGCGTAAGGATTCATTGAATTCCACCCTGCCCGGCAAGCCCTCAAAAAGCGCCCAGTTTTCCTGGGAGACCGCGAATTCCTTTTTGACCCCCTTGAAGTTGTTGAACAGGGGGCGATAAAGGGCAAGCAGCCCTCGCCGGGTGAGAGCCCGGCTCTCCGTGCGGCTTGAGCACAACCGGACGTTGACTCCGCCCTGACTGTTCTCCTCAAGGGCGGGCCAGAGAAAACCCTGCAACCTGCCGTGGTTGTCCTTGACCGCGATTCTCTCGGGCAGCCCTTCAAAATCCCATTCGCAGACTCCTTCCCTTTCGTACCGGCCCCTGATCTTTTCGACGGTCTCCGAAGATTCGCCGATCACCTTAGCGGACGGGGCCGTCGCGATATCAGCAAAATCCCGGCTGGCCCTGATCACCCTGCCGGTGGTGTCCTGCAGGCAGTATCGCGGCCGCAGATGGTCGGGAAGAGCGTCCACCTGCCAGTTATGGCGCTCGATATCGATCTGGTAGAGGGCGCGGATATGGTCACGCAGCACCCCGAAAAAATGGCCGCGGCCGAAGGGAAGAGCCGCGACAAGTTTTCCGGCGGTGTCGGGCACCGGCACCAGCGGTCGGCGGAGGGATTTGGGAAGGGCTTTCAGAAGGAAGACCAGCTTTTCCTCAAGCATGCCGGGCACCAGCCACTCCATTTGCCCGGGTTCGATATGCTCGACAAGCTCCACCGGGACATGAACGGAAATTCCGTCGTCTTCGGCCCCCGGCTCGAACCGGTAGGAAAGTTTCAGGGAAAACCCGCCCATCTCGATTTCATCGGGGAAGGCGGCAAGTTTTTCGTCACCCGGCTCATTTTTGAGGATGTCCTCTTCCCGCATCATCAGGAACGCATCATCACCGACCTTTTTCAGCAGCCTTTTCAGGGTGTTCCGGTCCCAGACCTCGGCCGGGATTCTTTCTTCATAAAAGGAGAAGAGTGTCCAGTCGTCGGCCATGATGTCCCGTTCCCGGACCCGGTCTTCCATCTCGATCAGTTTTTCGGCAAGTCCCTTGTTGTGCGAAAGAAAAGGGAAGTCACCGCCAAGCTCACCGGCAACGAGCGCCTCCTGAATAAAGATCTGGCGCGACTCCTCGGGCTTGACCGCCCCATAGTTGACCTTGCGCCGCGCCTCGATGATGAGCCCGAAGAGGGTCACATTCTCAAAGGCCACCACCTGGCCCCGCTTCTTTTCCCAGTGCGGCTCACTCCAGCTGTAGCGGCAGAGATGGCGGGCCATCGGCTCGATCCATTCCGGCCGGATGTTCGCGACGCAGCGGGCAAAGAGCCTCGATGTTTCCACGAACTCGGCGGCCATGATCCATTTGCCGCCCTTGTTGAACAGAGACGACCCCGGAAAGATCATGACCTCGCTGTCATGCCCTCCCTGGTAAATGTTCTTGCTCTTGATGAATCCGATGTTCCGCAGGCTGCCGCTCATGATCGCCTGATGGACCGCATCGAGGGGGGCCTCACCGCTGTTCAGTGGGAACCCCTTTTCCCTCTGCAGGATAGACACTATCTGGCCATGGATATCACGCCATTCCCGCAGCCGCTGGTATGACAGATAATTCTGCCGGCAGAAGCGGCTCAAGCGTCCCAAACTCGGCAGCCGGCCGCACTCATCCCAGATGGCCAGAAATGAAAGGAAATCCGAGCCGGATTTGGAAAATTTCTCGTGGGCTGCGTCCGCCTCTTTTTCATGTTCCGCAGGCCGGACCCGGGGGTCGGGGATTGACAGGGCGGAAGCGATAATCGAAATTTCCCGCAGGCAGTTGCGCTCTTTCGCCTCCAGGATCATCCGCGATATTCTCGGGTCAAGGGGAAGGCGCGCCATCATCTTGCCCCGTGCGGTAAGCTGGGCGGTACGCCGGTCACCCCCTTTCATCCTGATCGCCCCCAGTTCAAAGAGCAGGCTGAAACCATCACGGATCGCCTGGGGTGAAGGCGGGTCGATAAAGGGGAAAGTCCCCGGATCGCCAAGGTGCAGGGAGAGCATCCGCAAGACCACTTCGGCAAGGTCGGACCGCTGGATCTCGGGCCTGGTGAACTCATCCCGGTTCAGATAATCCTCTTCGGAATAAAGCCGCACGCAGATGCCCGGCCCGGTCCGGCCGCAACGGCCTCGCCGCTGATCACTGCTCGCCCTGGAAATCGGGCGCACCGGCAGTTTTCTGGTCCGCGCCCGGGCGTTGTAAATCGAGATTCTGGCGAGTCCGGAATCGACCACATAGCGGATGCCGGGAACGGTGATCGAGGTCTCGGCAACGTTCGTCGCCACCACGATCTTTCTTCCCCGGACCGGGTGAAAGATCCGGTTCTGGTCTTTACCCGACAGCCTGCCGAAAAGCGGCAGGACCACCGCTTCCCTTTTGACCCCGGGGTCGTGGGCAAGGGCCTTGCGCAAGAGATCGACCGACTCCCGGACATCGTTTTCGGTCGGCATGAAGACCAGGATATCGCCCGAGAGATCTCGTTTGTGCAGATCAAGGACCGCTTCGACCGCCTGCCCGACATGGCCTCCTTCCTCGTCATCTTTTTCCGGCGGTAAGTAGATGGTCTCAACCGGAAAGGTCCGGCCGGCAACCTGGATGACCGGCGCCCCGGAAAACGCTGCGGCGAATTTCGCGGTATCGATGGTGGCCGAGGTGACGATGATTTTCAGGTCGGGCCGCCTGTCGACCAGCCTGCGCAGGATGCCCAGCAGGAAATCAATATTCAGGCTTCGTTCATGCGCTTCATCGATGATGATCGTGTCATAGGCGAGAAGCTCCCGGTCTCGCCTCGCCTCGGCCAGCAGGATCCCGTCGGTCATGAACTTGATCCGGGTCGCGCTGCCGGTCCGGTCGGCAAACCTGATCTTGCAGCCGACAAGTTCCCTCCCCTCTTCGCCAAGCTCTTCGGTGACCCGGGCGGAAACGGAGGTTGCAGCAAGCCGTCTGGGCTGGGTGCAGCCGATCATCTTCTCCGCTCCCCGCCCCGCCTCCAGACACATCTTCGGCAGCTGGGTCGACTTGCCGGAACCGGTGTCGCCGGCAAGGATCACCACCTGGTTTTCCCGGATAGCGGCCACGATCTCTTCCCGTGCTGCGGCAACCGGTAAATCCCGGGGATAATTTATTTGTTTGAACATTTCATTCAATTTTGAGAGGATAATTAAAGATTTAAGGGAAAAAGCACGATGAAAGGGTAACAGGTCCTCATTTCCCGGTATTTTCGCCTGCTGATCATAGCAGCTTTTTACAGAATGTTTAAGGGCAACCAGTTCGGAAAAGACAAATTCGACATCTGCAGCTGAAACGGTCAACTGTCGGCAGCATGTCGAGAAGATCAAAGGGAGCAAAACCATGAGTGAAGAAATGGGCAACATCGATACCGCTATCGCCGCTGCAAAGAAATCAGTCGTCTCCAGAGAGAAGGAACTCGGCGAGGAGGCGGTCCTCCCCTCCGGGCCGGTGGGGCTTGATATCGGCACCAGCCACATCGTCATGGCCCAGAACAACGGCAAACACATCAATACCGTGAAACAGCTGAACGCTTTTTTCACCATCCCCTACGCCAAGTTCACCAAGAAGATTCTGCTCGACAACGATGTCAGTTTCTTTGAAAAGGACAAGCAGTTCTATATTCTCGGCTACTCGGCCGACAACTTCGCCAACATGTTCAACACCAACACCCGCCGGACCATGGAAAAGGGGTTGCTGTCAGCGAAGGAGCCGGAAGGGGTCACGGTGATGAAGTCGATTATCTCCACCCTGATCAAAAAATCCAAGGGCAACGGGGAGACCATCTGCTTCTCGATGCCGGGAGAGCCCGTCGGCGGCACAAACTCGGTGGTCTATCATGAATCGATCATCAAGATGTTCCTGACCGAGAAGGGCTACAAACCCATTTCAATCAACGAAGGGCTCGCCACGGTGATGTCGGAGCTCGCCAATGACAACTTCACCGGCATCGGGATCAGCATGGGCGGCGGGATGTGCAATATCTGCCTGGCATATCTTTCAGTGCCGGTCATTACTTACTCGATCCAGAAAGGCGGCGACTATATCGACAACATGGTCGGCCTGTCGCTCGGCGAACCGGCCACCAAGGTCAAGGTGATCAAGGAGGCGTCACTGAACTTGAGCAAACCGCCGACAAACCGGGTGGAAACCGCCCTCCATATCTACTATCAGGACCTGATCGATTCCCTGCTGCAGAGTCTTGAGGATGTTCTGCAGTCGTCGGACAAGATTCCGAAGATCGCCCAGCCGATCCCGATCGCACTGTCCGGCGGCACCGTGATGCCCGAAGGTTTCCAGGAGATGTTCAGCAAATCTTTAAAGAACTACAATCTGCCGGTGGAAATCTCCCAGGTCAGGATCGCCAGAAACCCCTTGAACACCACAGCCAAAGGCGCCATGGTCATGGCCCTCTCCGAAGAGATCTGACCAGACAGAACAGATTTACCGACACAAGGGCTGCCGCGAGGTGCATATCGCGGCAGCCCCTTTATTTTTCAGAGTATCCACGACTGTTTGCACCACGCAGAAAGGTTGCGTCCATAACATATTGATCCTACATTCTTTGACGACTTTCGACGGCCAGATTCACATATTGCCTATCAAGAGACAATCGCCCTCCTGAAACATTCAATATTTCTGGAAGAAACCACTTGTAAAACACCTGCCATATTGTGCTAGACTTTTGTTTGAATACAATTTTTTCGGCATCAACCGGCATCACAAACAATATGGGAGGAGTGAACATGTTCAAAAAGACCGTGGGATTTCTGGCTGCGTTATTCATATTCCTCGGCTGCATCGCCGCCTCTGCGGCCAGCGCCGAAACCCTGACCTGCTGGTTCCCGCCGGGCTGGAAAAGCAAGGCGCCGCAGGCCAAAGCGATCACCGATGCCCTTTCTGAAAAGTCCGGCCTGACCATCAGGCCGATTATCGCCCAGAACTACCCCCAGATCCTTGATGCCTTCACCAGGGAAGAAATGAATATCGTCTATGTCGGTTCCTTCGTTCAGGCGATCATCAACGCCCGCGGTATCGGCACCGCCCTGGTCCAGAACATGGACGGCAAGGAACTCTATTCCGGCGTGCTGGTCTATCCAAAAGGCGGCGACCCTGAAGCCATTCTCAAGAACAGCCCGGCTGAAATTGCTTTTGCCAAGGGCGCCTCATCAGGAGAATCCAGCGCCAAAGCAGCCACCAACGGCCTGGCCTCCATCCCGACCGCCAACCACGGCGCCACCTGCGGCGCGGTGAAAGCAGGGAAAGCCAAGGCCGGGGTGGTCAAGAATTGGTGGTGGAACGGCAACAAGGACAAATTCCCGGAACTTGACATGTACAGAATGCCGGGTATTTCCATCGAAGGAAATCCGGATAATGTTTTAACCGTGTCCAAGGCGGTCCCTGCGGTCCTTGCCGCCAGGATCAAAGACGCGGCAATCGCCGCAAAAGACGCCTTCGGGAGTCCCAATATGGCCGCCTTCGATACTTCACACCTCAAGTTCTCCCTGGATCTGATGGCAAAAGGAAAGATCGATCCGCTGAATTACAGCTGGTAAAAGCGAATCCGACCCGATCAGGATTATGCGCGGGCTCTTTCATTGACCGAATTCAACGAAAGGCCCCGCATTTGCAGGGAACATTTTTAGGGGTTTCACCATGAGCATCCTGAAAAAATTCGTTCTGGGAATCACCTCAATCCTGCTGGTGGCGCTGACTCTTGTAACCATAGGCGTCAATATCGTCGCCAACAACAATTCACGGTCAGTGGTTTCCACACTGCTGAATGTAGTCAGGACAAATCAGGAGCGCTCCGGAATTCTGCTGAATAATAATCTTGAAGGGATGATCGGAAAACTCGGTGAAGCCGGCAACCGGACTGAAAGCATCATCAGCGAGCTATACGACACCTCCTACGAGACCCTGGTCACGGCCATCAGCAACCAGATCTTTCCCCACGTGGAGAGCTATGATTTCGATTCGGCCAATGAGGTCATCAATAAGCTGCTGACCAATGCCAAGGCGGTCAAATGGATCCAGTACACCATTTCAGAAAACCCGAAACCTTCGGATCTGTACACATTCGGCAACAAGGCTGAAGGGGCGGCCAAAACGTACTCCCATCGGATCAAGAAGGACTTCACCTTCCTGAAGGTGGATATCCAGGTGAGCCTTGACGGGCTTCAGGCCGTCAAGGAGGTTAAAAACATCTTCACCAGGATCGACACTGAAAATAATGAATTGCTGGCCAGGATAAACGCATTGGCAAAAAAATCGGAGGCGGAAGCAACCGAATCCGCAGGCCAGGCCATTCTTGATGGCAAGACCAACCTGCTGACCAAAACCGCATTCGGCATGATGCTGGTTCTGATCGTGATCTGTGGGGTCATGGCCTTTTTCGTGAAGAAATGGGTCGTAACCCCGGTCAGCGGCACCGTTAACGGATTGCAGAACAATTCCGCCCAGGTAAGCTCCCTGGCCGACCGAATCACCGCCGCCAGCGCCAGCCTGGCCGACAACGCCACCGCCCAGGCATCTTTTCTTGAAGAATCATCGGCCTCTCTGGAAGAGATCTCCTCGATGACTCAACAGAACGCGGAAAACTCCGATCAGGCCAACACCTTCATTTCCCAGGTCCACGACAAGGTTGAAGAGGCCAATCTTCTGATGAGAGAACTTACCAGCATCATGGGACAGGTTTCAACGGCCAGTGTGGAAACCTCGAAGATCAACAAGACCATCAACGATATCTCCTTCCAGACCAACCTCCTCGCCTTGAATGCCGCTGTCGAAGCAGCCAGGGCCGGTGAGGCCGGGGCAGGTTTTGCGGTGGTAGCTGATGAGGTCCGCAACCTGGCCATGCGCGCGGCATCTGCTGCCAAAGACTCCGAGCAGCTTATCGAAAACACCTCAAGCAAGGTCGAACAGAGTGTCGATATGGTCGAAAAGACAAGCTACGCCTTTTCCGAGATTGAAGAACTGATCGGTAAAACCGTAACGATGATGGCTGAGATATCCTCTGCTTCCGGTGAACAGGCAAAGGGCGTCAATCAGGTCAGCACCGCCGTCAGCAGCCAGGACCAGATGGTCCAGAGAAACGCGGCCGACGCAAGCGAATTTGCCGAAACCGCCGGTGAACTGAGCGATGGGGTCCGTCATCTTGATGAGATGATCGAATCGCTCGACAACCTGATTGGAGGAAAATCAGGGATAAACAGGGGCGGAGGCAGCATTAATCGGGAAGTGGATTCGTTTCAGGAAACCGCCCGGGGCCGGCATTTTCTGGAATAATTGAAGCCAGGAGCCAGGAGCCAGGAGCCAGGAGCCAGGAAAAGATAGTGCCCCGTTACAATTTCTACTATTCATTTTATTATCTGATTACCACTCATCTTCAGCCAGCTTATAACGCACCTCTATAACATCTCGAAACGGCGTCATATTTAAGATCAGGCCATGCAGGTGGCAAGCAGGCCGGGCCATCCTTCGACAGGCTCAGGATGATCGGTATGACTGCAGTTCGTCCACCCTGAGCCTGGCGAAGGGTCAATAGTTGAAATATAGTGATATTCAGAAAATTAATGGGCTGGAGGAAAAGAAATTCCAATGGATGAAATAAAGCTTTTTTAAACGATTTCGCACGGTTATAAAAAAAATGCTTGACACCAAAACGGTGCGGGCCAAGATTTCTTCACTCTTCACTCTTCACTCTTCACTCTTCACTCTTCACTCTTCACTCTCTTTGTCCGCCGCCTGTCTCGCCTGTTCCTCTTCCAGAAGATTACCCACCTCGTCAAGCAGTTCCTGCCTGCCATATTCAAGACCGTTGATGATCAGCCAGAGATAAGGGTCCTGATCGTACCAGCGGCGGCGCTTGATATCGAGGGGGAAGCGGTCGACAAATTTATCGAGCAGGTGGGGATCGTGCTGCTTGATCATCCGCATCACTTTCGAGAGCAGAAAATCGCGCAGGTTCTTCTCGGTGTATTTCAGTTTGTCAATATTTTTGCCCAGTTTTTCATGGGCATCATACCAGCGTGCCATCTGTCCCTCCTGATAGTTGATCCACATGCCGACATCCGATCTCTTTCCCTTACATCAGGGTATGAAAAGTCGGTCATGCCTGTCAAGCCTTTTACTTTTCCGCGCCCCACATCCCTGCATATTAGCTGAATATCCAGGCTCAAGATAATGGTGAGATGGAAGCGCAACAATGATTGACCATCCTCCATCCGGCTGGTAAGTTCGGGCAACGACTGTTTGCGAGACAACGAATTCGAGGAAACGTAAATGTTCAAAAATCTGCTGAAGAAAAAAACCCTGACCGGCCTTGCCCGCACCTGCGGCTGAGCGGCCAAAATCGGTCCGACGGTCCTGTCGGACGCCCTGAAAGGTCTCACCCCTCCGGATGATGCAAATCTTCTGGTCGGCTATGAAACGTCGGACGATGCCGCCGTCTACCGGCTTTCCGATGAGATTGCGATGATCAACACCGTTGATTTCATCACCCCGCCGGTGGACGATCCCTACTGGTTCGGGCAGATCGCCGCGGCAAACTCAATCTCCGACGTTTACTCGATGGGTGGCAGGCCCCTGACCGCCCTGAACGTGGTGATGTTTCCGAGCAAGCTGCTTGATATCGGGATTCTCGCGGACATCCTTAAAGGCAGCCACGACAAGGTGGTGGAAGCGGGGGCGTCCCTGGTCGGCGGCCATACCGTTGACGATGAGGAGCCGAAGTTCGGCCTGTGCGTGAACGGGATTGTCCACCCGGAGAGCCTGATCAGAAATGTCGGGGCAAAACCCGGCGACAAGCTGATCCTGACCAAACCGATCGGTTCCGGGGTGCTGTTCAATGCGGTCCGCTCGGGCAAATTCACTTTCAGGCAACTCGAGCGGGAAACCCTGCCGCTCATTGCCGCCCTGAACGGTCCGGCCATCGAGGCCGCCGAAGAGTTCGAGATCAATGCCTGCACCGACATCACCGGGTTCGGGATTGCCGGACACGCCCTGGAAATGGCTGGGGGCAGTAAAGTCTCCATGATTCTGACCTTTGCCGCCATCCCGATCTTCTCCGGCGCTCTCGATATGTACCGGAAGGGTGAAACAACCGGCAGCAACAAGGCCAACCGGGCGCTTTCCGCCAAACATCTGTGTTTGCGAACAGAACTGTCGGGCTCTGCCGAGGAACTGCTTTTCGACCCGCAGACTTCCGGCGGGCTGCTGCTCTCGATCCCGGAGGCCCAGGCCGAACGAGCGCTGAAAGCAATCATTGCCCGGGGTGCCCATACCGCTGCGATAATCGGCGAAGTGACCGACCCCGGAGACAGCGCAATCACCGTGGTGTAAATTTATTCCGGGGCTGGTGGGGGAGTTTACTCGGTAAAGAGCAGGCGGAACCCGGTGGCCGTGTCCCGATGAACCGGCTGCAGAAACTCACGATTGGCTGCCCGGCAATGCCAGGCGAAACTGTTCCAGCTGCCGCCGCGGACCACCTTGAAGGGGCCTGCGGCGGCGCCGGTCGGGTTCTGGCGGGGACTTGTCCGGTAATAGTCGCCGGCATAGGTATCACCGACCCACTCCCAGACATTGCCGTTCAGATCACTGATTCCCAGAGCGTTCGCTTTTCCGGTGGCCACCGGGCTTGTTCTCCTGGGAGAATTTTCAACAAACCAGCCTGTCTCACCAAGTTCATCGGCAGCGCCATACACTTTGTCACCGCCACCCTCGCGCACCGCATATTCCCATTCCGCCTCGGTGGGAAGCCGGAATTTTCTTTTCCCGTCTTTCTCGGAGAGCCAATTTGCGAAAGCGACCGCATCATAATATGAAACACAGACCACCGGTTCATTGTCCTTCTGACGGAAACCGGGGTCGAGCCAGGTCCGGTCCGCTGTTTTCCAGCGGTATCCGGGGATCGGATATTCCATACAGCCGCCATCCACTTCAGCATCGGTCCGGTAGGCGGTTTCTTCGGTAAATGTTCGGAACTCCGCTACGGTTACTTCGTGGCTGGAAAGGGCATAGTCACCGACACAGACCTCATGCCGGGGCAGTTCATCCCCGAAATTGGCGCGGCTTGAGAACAGGCTCGGCAAACGCTCAAGGGTTTCTTTTTCGGATTCACCCTGCCCCATCTGAAAACAGCCGCCCTGGATGCGGGTAAATTCCATTCCGGTTGCCGGATCCTGCCAAAATCCATCAGCAATTGCGGTGGTTACCGAAGCAATTACAAACAGCAGAATGTGAAACGAAACGAAAAAAACATGGTTCATCATTCCCCCCTTTTCACTGAACCCTTAGGAATCGAAGCCAGGAACAAGACTACCACAACGTAGCATGCAACAACAATGGTTTTTATTCCGGATTTTCAAGACCGAGACAGAACTGGCAGGTCATTGCGGTTTCGTTCGTCCCCTCGAATCGTACCAATCATTCTTCATTTTTCATTCTCCATTCTTCATTGCCCTTATCGCACCTTCCGCTTCTTGCTGCTGGTGAGGCTTGCAATCTGCTCCTTTTCCTCAACCGGTGGGGCGTCTGACCTTTCTTTTGCAACCTGTTTGACCGGGGTGAGGAGATCCATGCCCTGCTCGGCAATCAACTTTCCGGCGGAATAAAATCTGACTTTCCAGGCGCCCGGCCGGAACTTGCGTCCGGAAGCAAATCTGGCGACGGCAACCCGCCTTTGCAGGTATTTGACCACTTCGGCCGAGGCTGACACCACCGACCCGTCGGGTGAAATCCATTGGATATCAAGGGGGATTTCCCGATTTGCCGGAATGAAATTCACATTATAAAGAATACCGGCAACCGCGCCGCCTCCTTCAGCCAACTCATTACTCCTGGAAAACATCTGGTGTTTCAGGAGATTGACCTCGACCTCGCTTAAATTCTCGTAGAGCTTTCCGGGATCGGCCACATGCAGATATTTGTCGGTAAAGAGGCCATACCCTTCAACATCAAGTCCCCAGATCTTGACCCCGTTTTCCGATTTAGTTTCTACAGCTTGAGATTCGGCACCAATACTTTCATGCACCTCATGCTCTTCTCCGGAAGAAGCGTTTTCTGCGGCTGACACCTTCCCATCCATATTCCTGGCGCGTTTCAGATTCTTGACGTTCAGGAGACTTGCTCCTGAAAGATTCGCATTTTTAAAGTCGGCCCGGTTCAGATCGGCATCGTTGAAATTCGCGCCGGAAAGATCGGCGCCGGAAAAATTGGCGCCGGTCAGATTGGCCCACCGCAAGTCCGCCCCTGAAAGATTCGCCTTGCTAAGGTCCGCATTGGAAAGGTCGGCATTGGACAGATCACCATCCTCGAGGTCGGCATGAACAAGAACCGCCTCCGCCAGATTGGCATGACGAAGATCAAACCGGGTGAGTTTGACATCGTTCAGCACCGCCGAACGCAGACCATCAAGGCGCAGATTGGTGACCGAGGTAAGATTGATCCCGGTCAGATTTGCCCCTTTCAGGTCGGCGTTCGAGAGATCGGCATGGGTGAGATCAGCCTGGCTGAGATCGGCGTTGTTCAGCCAGGCATTTTTTAACAGGGTTCGGGTAAGACGGGTTTTTCGCAAGTTCGCGCCGGTCAGATTGCTGCTGGTGAAGTCCGCCCCTCTGAGGTCTGCTCCGGCAAGATCGGCGCCGGTAAGGTTTGCCTCAATAAGCACCGATTCATCGGCAAGCCTGGCCTCGCGCAACACCGCACCGGTCAGGTTTGCCCGGCTGAAATTGCTCCTGGTGAGGATCGCATGCTCCAGAACAGCTCCGGTCAGATTGGCGCCACTCATTACCACACCGTTCAGGTCGCCATATGAAAGGACAGACCCGCTCAGGTCAGACTCCTTGAACTCGGCAAACCTGGCAATCATATTGTTCATGTCGGCCCCATGCAGGTTCGCGGAATTCAGTATCGCCCGTACACCATTGGCCTTTTCGAGGCGTGCCATGCTGAGATCGGCGTGGGAGAGATCGGCCTCGCGGATATCCGTTTTGATCAGACTGCTCCCGTAAAGCCTTGCGCCGCGCAGGTCCGCCTTCTGAAAATTCAACCTGTCCAGAGTCAGCCCCACCATGTTTGCCTTGCGGAGATCAGCCTCGGCAAATGTGCAATCGGCAAGATTCGAATCGGTAAGATTAGTTCCTGAAAGATTGGCGCCGGAAAAGTCAGCGCCGGAAAAATTCACCCTGGTCAGGGTGGCCCCGGCAAGAGAACTTCCCTGGAGTCGCGCCCTGCTGAAGTCCGCCTCGTAGACAATGGCCTCGGCAAAAACCGCTCCGGTTGCATTGATTTCAACCATACTGCTCTTGATCAGCTCGGCTCCGGTGAAATCAGACCCGGCCAGGATTGTCCCGGTGAGATCGGCTTTATTCAGGACAGCCCCGGCGAGAATTGCCCCGGTGAGATCCGCCCCCGAAAGATCGGCATTGAACAGTCTGGCGCCGCCGAGATCCGCATCACGCAGATCTGCTTTCTGGAGATTGGTCTTGGAAAAATCGGCCCCCTGGAGATTTGCAGACCTGAAATTGACCTTGCGCAGGTCAAGGGTCGAAAAATTCACCCGGTTCAGATCACGACCGGAGAGATCCCGGGTCGTGCTCAACAGATGCTGGATATCAACCAGACGGTTTCTTTCCTGGGAGGAATCCCTGGTTTGAGCTGGGGGCGGTTTCCGGTCCTGCAGGGAAGGGATGCTGATCGTCGCTGCAAGATATCCCGCCTGCCCGCCCACGAACAGGTAGGCAACAAGAAAGATGAACATGAATCCGCCGGTCGCAAGAACGGTTTTAAACCAGGGCCTCCTGAAGAGATCGCCAACCCCGCCTCCAACTGCCGGAGACGTGGATACTTTAGAGGGTCCAACTGAAGGCACACCGTTGGTGATATCGATCACCTCTCCGGATGTTCCACATTCTGGGCACCCCCTTTTCCGCCCCAGATTGACTATGCCGGTCTTTTTGACCAATCCGCAGGAACCACAGAAAAATGCGGCAATCCTGTCAGCGGAAACACCGATAACGCCCGGCACCCCGCACCCCGGGCATTTCACCCTCCGCCCCTGGTGCCTGGCAGCCGCGCCCCGCTTAAAACCGCATTTATGGCAATGGAATTCTATCAATTTCAAACAAACCCGTCATTGGTATTGGTAACAAACCGCTCTCAATACTCTATCGGTCACCTGATTAATCTTCAGAAATAGTTTCCCGTAACCATTCTCTGATTTCCTGGTCCTTTTATCAAATAAAATCGTTTTCTTGTTTATCACACGATTCCAACCGGTCTGTCATTCCGGGATTTACCAGGAATCCAGCAGCTTTCACCCATGCGGGTACTCACTTCAGTACCCCCTTGAGGTATAAGTCTTGATGTCACGCCAGCTCGCTTTATGCCGGTTTCCGGATCGGATCAGATGCATTTTTTCACAACTCTTCCTTCATTCATGCCGATAGGTATTGCAGAGACAACCCCTCTGACAGAAAAATGGTGGACTCCGGATTATGATGGTTTCGTAAAAAGGCGGATGACCGGATTGGCCGGCAATAAGGTAACAAGTGAGATGGCACTGTCCGTCCGTCTCGTGGCTTTTTGCAAGACCGGTAATTATGATTTCACTTTTTGTTGTCGCTCCATCTATAATAAATTCTGACAGGTGGGGGATTTGAGAGCAGATGCGATCATCTGAAGTAGCGCAAAAAAACAAACCGATTTCACCCAGAACGATATTTTGACCATTGACCCAAAAGATAACGGCCCCGACAGGAAAGCGAATGACCATGCGGCCCCTGAACCGCCGCCGCTTGACAGCCAGCAGAGCGCCGTCAGGTACAAAGCCTTCAGGTACCTGTTCTCACAGGCCGACCTGCAGGGCATCGTGGATGAAAAAAAACTCCACAAGAAACTCAAAGAGAGCCGCAACCTCGAAAAGAGTTACCATGAGTATCTGGAAGAACTGGAAAAAAACCCCCGGAAAAAAATGGTTTTCCCTTGGGAAAGCCCCTTTCGCCGTTTTCTTTTCTGGCTCGGGATCTGGATTCCCCGCAGTCTGAAATGGGGGAGCATCACCTTCGTCACACTCTTTATCCTCAATTATTTCCCGGGGCCGACCCAGCACTTCATCGAGGTCATGATCGCCCACACCCTCTATGACACCGCAATGCTCGACAGACTGCCGGACAGTCTTGAGTCATATGCCCATTCCGCCAATATTGTCGGGACCTCCGGCGAGATCATAAAATCATACGGGAAACGAACGGTGACCGCCCGGATCCCCGACCGGGTCAGAAACGCTCTCCTCGCCTGCGAGGACCATTTCCTTCTTCCCCATGAAAACAACCCCTGGTACGTCAACATGTTCATGGTCCATGCCGGGGTGAGCTGGCCCAATATAATCGGGGCGACCATCGACACTCTCCGGGGAAGGAAACGCGGCGCCAGCACCATCATCATGCAGAATGCCAAAAAAGTGCTCGGCAACACGGACCGGACCCTTGCCAACAAGCTGAAGGAAATGATCACCGCCTACAAGCTTGTGTCAATTTTCGGCAAGGAAAAAAATCTGGATTTTTATCTCAATACCGTTCCCGTCGGCCAGAACATCTACGGCTTCCCTGCCGCCGCCGAGAACTACTTCCGGAAAAACCTCGATTCACTCACCATCCAGCAGCTCCTCACCATCGCCTCATTCATCCCGAACCACAACCGCCAGATCGCCCTGTACTCAATCTCCACCGGCAGCAGTTTTGCTGAACTTGACCCGGGCATGCGGAAACATGCACAGGATTCGCTCAGCAAAGTAAACCTCGCTCTCGCTTATATGCTCAAGAGAGAGGAGATCAGCCCGGCCGAATATCAGGAGTGGTATCTGGACGACGAGGAATCGATCAGGCGGATAGGGCTTCGCCCGTTCAACTCCCCGCTTTACGGAGAGGAAGGCTGGACCTCATGGAACGTTATCAGGGACATCTGTTCAAGGGAATATCTGTTGAACGGCAACCGGGTGACCGGGCCGCAGCTCCTGCTGGATGTGGCCGGCGATGTGGAAATCGAGACCAAGGTCGATCTTGCCCTGGCCGGGACCATCAAGGAAACCATCACCGACTTTCTGACCAGCCGCAGCTACCGGCAGATTCTCGAGAAGCGCAACAGAAACATCTGGCTGAAAGACCTGAAATCCTATCAGGACCGGAACACGAACCCCCCATACAGCAATTTTACCGGATTCATGGAGAATCTCTTCCGCCATCTCAATGTCGGAGTGATGATCATCGATCATGAAGGGGACGTGATCGCCCATATCGGCGGCAAGGAATTCAGCCTCGGCAAAAACACCCAGGACAAGGGGGATGGTGGCAACATCCTGATCGACCTGATGGACAAGAATGCAAAAATCACCCCTTCATCAACGATCAAACCGATCATCGCCTATTATGCGATGGTCAACAACAATGCCAACCTTTCCACCCTCTTTGCCGATAAACCGATCGAATACAAATATGTGGAAAGCGAAGGACGCAAGATCTGGCTGCCCAGGAACTCATACGGCTATGACGCCGAGGGCACCGGAAGAAACCGGTATCTGGGAAGAAAATACACCCTGCTGGACGCCCAGGTCCTTTCCATCAACACAATTTTTGCCCGGCTCTACTCAAACCGGGCCCTGCGCAGTTCCATGCTGGTCGGCCTCGACAAGGCAGGCCTTGATTACAACCAGGATGACGCCCGTTTCTGGCCCTTCGGGATCGGCGCCTCGGAAGTGCCGGTCCAGCAGTGGCTCGGCATTTACGGCGCCTTTCTCGACGGTTATTACCGCGAACCGTCCCTGGTCAGACGGATCAGGGTAAACGGCAACGTGATCTATGACCGGGCGGAAGATCCGGAGAAAAAACCGGTGCTGCTCTTTGACGCGAAACAGGAGCGGGACGACACCATGAAAGCGCTCTACGAGATCTGCAACCGGGGAACCGGGGCGTCGATGAATCACGAGTTCAGGTTCCACCGGGACCTCGTCTCCGGCAAGACCGGCACCTCGCCTACCGGCCGGTCATCCCTTTTTGTCAGCCATTTCAACCCCTACCGGAACCGGCTTGACCATCAGGACAAGAACCTGACCATGATCGTTTCCTTCACCACCAACACCGGCGGCCACAAGAGCGTCGGCACCTCCACCCAGGGCCCGGTGAAGATTGCCGGCAGGATCTACGATCATCTTTTCCGGCAGGAACTCAGCTCGGTCATGGACGCCCAGATTGAAAAAGCCAAAAAGAACGACCCGCAGTTCCGCAAAAACCATCTCTACTGGGCAAATGTCAACCGCTATCTGGAAAAGATGATGGAAAGCCGCAAGGGCGACCGGGCAATCCATGAGTGCCTCGTCGGGGTGGACAGTTACAGTGAAGCGCTGGAGCAGATCCTAAGCGGTTCAAACCGCATCTATACCGGCCGGGAGGATCTTTTCGACCAGCTGATCACCTATTACTGTGACCAGGAAAAGATCGTCCGGATCAGTGACGAGTCAGACAACTGATCCGATCTATTTGACATGTGGTTCTCCAAAACTCTATGATGAAGAAGAATTGCAGGGGTTTTCACCGTTTACTCAACTTTCTGAGCCAGGTTAACCTCCCAATAATAAAGGGGGTATGGCGATTTTTTCTCTCCTGTATCCCGCAAGAAGGCAGAAGCCAGGAGAAAGCTTATAGCTGAGTCGAGCAGCTTGTCTGCTCGTACCGATTCGTTAAGTTAAGCAGCGTGCCTGCTTATACGAAACTTATGCCCCCTGGGCGAAAGCGAGCTTGCGAGACATCGAGACTTATACCCTTCAAGGGGGTACTGAAGTGAGTACCCGAAGGGTGAAAAAATCAGTCATTCTGGCTCCTGGCTTCTGGCTTCTTGATTCTAATCATGGAATGCCACCATGACTTGGGATCATTTTATAACAGCAAACCAATACCTTAAGATAAATCAGAAAATTGAGACCGTTTACAGGGGACCAAATCATTTCATTAATTCAGCGACTGAATATCGGGTGAAACCATGTGCCGACTCTCCAGGAAATCCGGAACCTGCCTGTTTACAAGAATCCTCGTTCTCTCCCTGTTTCTGCTGGTCTCCGGCTGCGACTCGAAACCCACCGTCGACATGACGAAAACGGTTCCGACACCCGACCCGGGCCAGAAGACAAGCTCGGAAGTACTTCGCTTTGCGGTGGGCGGCATGATTACACCCAGGGAGGGCCTTGTTTATTACCGCGCCTTTCTGGACTACCTCGCGGATAAAATCGGCCGCCCCGTTGAGTATGTCGACAAGGAAAGTTATGCCGAGATCAACGACCTGCTCCGCGAGAAAAAGCTCGATATGGCCTTTGTCTGCAGTGGCCCCTATGTGGACGGCATTGAGGAATTCAACCTTCAACCGCTTGCCGCACCTCAAGCTTACGGCGAATCGGTCTACTATTCCTATGTGATCGTCCCCGCTGACAGCCCGGTGGAAAATTTCGCCGGACTGAAAGGCAGAAAATTCGCCTTCACCGACCCCCAGTCCAACACCGGGACCCTTGTCCCAACCTATATGCTGGCAAAGATGAATGAAACCCCGGATTCATTTTTCAGCAGCTACGAATACACCTATGCCCACGACAAATCGATCAAGGCGGTGGCCATGAAGCTCGTTGACGGCGCCGCCGTCGACAGCCTGATCTGGGAATACGCGAACCGGAAAGATCCGGTCCACACCTCGAAAACAAAGGTCATCCATAAATCCCCGCCGTACGGCATCCCGCCGGTGGCGGTGCGCTCGGCCATGGACCCGGAGCTTCTGTCCCGGATCAGGGAGGTCTTTCTCAATGCGCACAGAGACCCCGAAGGGCGGGAAATCCTGGCCGGGATGATGATCGAAAAATTCGGGCCCGTTGAAGACAGCCGTTACGACTCGGTCAGGGAAATGAAAACCTGGCTGGCAAAACACAAAAACCCGGATCAATAAACAGGCCCCTTTACTTGCGACGATTTATGAAAATAAAGACTCTTCGGGCAAAGATATTTCTTCTCCTGATCGGTTCGGTATCGGTCCTGGGTCTGCTCCTTGTCACCCTGGTCGTCCCCGTGCTGAAGGAGAAGCTGCGAAAGGAACTCTCTGAAAAGGGAGAGTTTATCGCCAGACACCTGGCCGAAATGAGTGTCGATTACCTCCTCGAAAAACAGTTTGTCAGACTAAACATTGCGGTCAGCGAATTTTCCCTACACGACAATGACGCCATCTACATGTTCGTCCAGGACCAGGAGGGCGAAATCGTCGCCCATACCTTCGCGATGGGCTTCCCCGAGGCCTTGAAAGATCTTAATCCGGCAACCGGGAATGACGACACGAGGATCGTGCCGTTCCGGATGGGGCAGGTAGATGTTCTGGATATCGCTGCGCCGATCATGGAGGGGAAACTCGGCCGGGCCCATGTCGGCCTGTCCGAGAAAATCATCACCCGGAGCGCCGACAACATACTCTGGCTGATCGTCGGCCTGATCCTGCTGGCCCTGGTCATTGTGACCATTCTCGGCGGGTTTCTGACCAACAGGCTGACGCGCCCTCTTTCAGAACTGGCGGACGCCGCCAAAAAACTCGGCGAGGGCGATCTTGCCGTACGGGCCGAGGTTTCAAGTGATGACGAAATCGGCCGCCTCGGCAAATCCTTCAACCAAATGGTCGAAAACTTACGGGTGACCACGGTATCAAAGGAAGACTTCCAGCGCCAGAGCGAGTTTCTGAATGAAGTGCTCGCCGCCATCCCCTATCCCTTTTATGTGATCAACGTTGCCGACTACTCCATCGAGATGGCCAACCCGGCCACCGGTGATCCGGCCACCTGGCGGAACACCACCTGCCACGCCCTGACCCACAAAAGCGAAACCCCTTGCGGCCGTAACGGCGGCTGTCATTGCCCATTGGATAAAGTACGGCAAACGGGTGGCCCGGTCACCCTGGAACATATTCATTTTGACCAGGAGGGACGGCAAAAACATTACGATGTCCACGGCTACCCCCTGTTCGATAAAGACGGCACGCTGACCCGGATGATTGAATTTGCCATCGACATCACCGAGCGGAAGAAGGCGGAGCGGAAACTTCTGGAAAGCCAGCAGAATCTCGAGGTCAAAAACAGGGAAATCGAAGAAAACCGTTTCAAACTGCAGCAGGCGCTGGATGAGATATCGACCCACATCCTGTCGGTAATCAATCTCCAGGACCTGCAGGTCAGGTACAATAATCCCACCCTCGGCAAATGCTACGAAACCAAGAACTGCACCAGCAAAGACTGTGAATGCTATGGCGAACCGTCGGGAATGCGCTGCTGGCAGATTGCCGGGACCTTCTGCGGCGGGATTCCCCAGGGGACCTTTGTGGATAAACATGACACCTGCATGCAATGCGAGGTGTTCCTTTCAGCGACCGTCGATCCGGTCCACCGGGCCGGAGAGTATTTCAACAACATGATGCATATTCTGCAGATGAAAAATGCGGAACTGCTCACGGCCTACGATGAACTGAAAAAGACCCACACCCGGCTCCTGCAGCAGGAAAAGATGGCCTCCATCGGCCAGCTGGCCGCCGGGGTCGCCCATGAGATCAACAACCCGATGGGCTTTATCACCAGCAACCTGAACACTCTCGACAAATACGGAGACAAGCTGAGTGGTTTCATGACCGCCCTTTCCGCTATTCTGGCCCCCCTTGAACTTGACCGGACCACCATGGAAGAGATCGCGAACCAGAAGAAAAAATTCAAGGTGGACCACGTCCTGCATGATATCAAGGACCTGGTGACGGAATCCATCGACGGGGCAGGCCGGGTTACGGAAATTGTCAGAAACCTGAAGAGTTTTGCCCGGCTCGACGAACAGGTCATGAAACCGGCCGACCTCAATGAATGCCTGGAAAGCACCCTCAAGATCATCTGGAATGAGCTGAAATACAAGGCCGAGGTGATCAAGGAATATGGAGAACTCCCCCAGACCAGATGCTTCCCCATGGAACTGAACCAGGTCTTCATGAATATCCTGATCAACTCCGCTCAGGCCATTGAGGAGCGTGGGGAAATAAAGATCCGGACCGGCCGGGAACACGACAAGCTCTTCGTGGAAATTTCAGACACCGGCTGCGGCATCCCCGAGGACAAACTGGGCAGGATATTCGAGCCGTTCTATACCACCAAAGCGGTCGGCAAGGGAACAGGTCTCGGGATGAGCATCGCCTACGACATCATCAAAAAACACGAGGGCGAGATTATTGTGACCAGCACGGTCGGCAAAGGGACCACCTTCACCGTTATCCTGCCGGTGGTGGAATAGAGGAAGGGCAGTGAAGAGTGAAGAGTGAAGAGTGAAGAGTGAAGAGTGAAGAGTGAAGAGTGAAGAGTGAAGAGTGAAGAGTGAAGAGTGAAGAGTGAAGAGTGAAGAGTGAAGAAATCTTGGCCTGATTTGTTCCGGTGTCAAGCATTTTTTTAAATATAAACGGCTGAAATCGTTTAAAAAAACTCACTTCATCCGCTGGAATTTCTTTTCCTCTCACCCATTAATTTTGCATTTTACATTTTGCATTCTTCATTCTTCACTCTTCATTCCTAACCCCCTCCCCGCCCATCATGATCGCGAGCCAGCGGGTCTCGTCCGAACTCATCAGCGCGATTTTCACCACCATGGTCAGGGGCATGGAGAGGAGCATGCCCACCGGGCCGAACACCCAGCCCCAGAAGACCAGGGAAACAAAAACCACCAGGGTCGACAGGCCAAGCCCCTTGCCCATGAAGCGGGGCTCCACCACGTTGCCGACGACCATATTCACCGCCAAATATCCTCCGGTGACCAGAAGCGCCGAACCCAACCCGAATTGGAGGGCAGCAAGCAGCACCGCCGGCACCGCAGCGATAATCGAACCGATATTCGGCACGTAATTCAGAAGAAAGGCAAGAAGCCCCCATAAAAGCGGATAATCAACACCGAGGATCACCAGCCACAGGGCAATCACCAGACCGGTAGCCAGACTCACCCAGGTCTTGATCACCATATAGCGGTTCACACTCTCAACAAACTGGTCAAAACCCTGCAGTGAAGATTCCGGCTCGGCCAGGGCGGATCGCACCTTGTCCCTGAATCCGGCCGCTTCAAGAAGCAGAAAGATCACGGTGAGCTGGATCACAAAGGCATTGGAAAGCGCATTGCCGAGACCACGCAACAGCGATGAGGCAAAACGCATCGATGCCCCCGGATCAACGAGTTCGGTAATCCCTCCTTGTGACAGATCGACCCCAACCCGGTCGAGAACAGCGGTAAGAGCGGTTGCTTTGGCTTCCAGTTGCGCCTGATACGCAGGCAGGTTTTTTGTAAAATCGTTTACGGAATTACCCACCAGGGCTACAACCATCGTCCCCATCAGGGAGACGACAGCAATAACAGCGACCAGTGCCAGCCAGTCGGGCAGCCCTCTCTTTTTCAGCCAGAAGAGGAACGGCGCACAGACAATGGCGATGAACCCGGCAAGCATAAAAGGAACCAGAATACTCTGGGCGGATTTCAGGCCGGCAATGACCACAACGAAAGATGCCGCCGTGAGGAGAATCACCACCGGTCTGGAGAGGGGGCCATTTTCAGTATTCATCAGTTTTCTCCGGAAATAAATTGGGCCATCCTTCGACAGTTCGCCGAACTCACGCTTCCCCTGAGCCTGCCGAATCCCGCTCATCCTGAGCTTGTCGAAGGGTAAGCTTGAGCCAGGCGGACTGTCGAAGAGTCACTGGAAGAGTTTTATAATTCCGACCGCGGAATCCGTAAATCAAAATATCGGAAAAATCAGCAACCCGATTCTTTACAAACTCCCTCCGAATAGTTATTTTAGACTTTCATTAAACAGCTCGAAAACATCACTCCAGGGAGAAATACCATGCCTATTTTTGAGTATAAATGTAATAAATGCAGTAAGGTTTTCGAAGTCATTGCAACCTCTTCGGAAGATAGCGAAAAAATTGAATGCAGCAAATGCGGCAGCACCAATGTCAGCAAAACCATCTCCGCCGGGAGTTACCGGGTTGGTTCGGGAAAATCTTCCATTCCGGCAGGGGCCCTTTCCGGATGCTCCTCCCGGTCCGGATTTTCCTGAGCTTGAGGCTTTCGGCCCGGGCGGCCGACATAACATTACCAGGAGTCAGCATGCGGAACAGCTATAGCCTAGTTGCAATCATTTTACTTCTGTCCACTCCGACTCTGTCCGTTGCGAAGAACATCTATCTCACTCCGGGAGAAAACTACCATTCCGATGGCCTGAATGTCATCTGCGCTGCAAACCGGAGCAGCGCCGCTGAGCCTGTGGTCATTGCCGAATGCCAGATCTGGGATGACTTCAACAAACTCTGCCTGCACGAAAAAAAGATCATCAGTGCAGGCGACCTCACCTGCACGGAAGAATGCCAGCACTGGGACGATTTCAGCAAAACCTGTCACTACACCACCTCCTGCAGCTTTGACAGAAGAAACTCCCTCTTTATCAGCATCTCATGCCGTGAGTTCGACAGCTTCACCAACAAATGCCTGAGGACACGGGAAAGAAAGATTGAGTAATCACCGTTGTTACCGATCTCCACTATTTTTCCGGCTTCCGACTTCCAAATGAAAAACCGCTCTCACTTTCTGATCCTGTTGCTTCTCATCATTCTGCCCGGTTGCAATGAAGAGGTTCCGGGTCTTAAACCCTCCGGATTGAACAGCGCTTTCACGCTCACACCGGATTCTGATTTCCGGACCTATATCCGCCATTACCGGCAGATTATCGAGGGAAGTCGAATCGATCTTGACGGGCCGGACCGGGAGAAAATCATTGAAGCAAACCTGCCCTTTGAAATGGTCCCCGAGGAGAACGGGAAACCGGTCAACGGCATCCTGCTGATCCACGGGCTTTTCGATTCCCCCTATCATATGCGGGACCTTGGCCGTCATTTTCGCGAGCGTGGCTTTCTGGTCCGCGCCATCCTCCTCCCCGGTCACGGCACCGTTCCGGGCGACCAGACCGAAGTGACAATGGAGGAGTGGGTGAAGGCCACCGAATACGGGGTGAGCAGTTTGAAACGGGAGGTCGACCGGGTATTTATCGGCGGCTTTTCAACCGGCGGGGCGCTTGCCGTGCTGCACGCCCTGAAAAATCCCGACGGGGTCGCCGGGCTCTTTCTCTTCTCTCCCTGCCTGAAAGTGAACACCGGCTTCGACCGGCTTGCCGGGACCTTGAGCACATTCAAAACCTGGCTGATCACCAGAAAAAGTGTCGATTATGCGAGGTATGAATCCTTTGCCGCCAACAGCGCCGCCCAGGTTTACCTCCTGACCAGGGAAATCGCCTCCCTCTCTGCGGAGAACCGCCTGACCCTCCCTGCTTTCACGGTGCTCAGCCGGGAGGACCGGACGGTCGATTCGGAGTTCACCATTGATTTTTTCATGAAAAAGATCCCGTCTCCGGAAAGCCGGCTCCTGATCTATGGTGATAAACGCACAAACTCTTTTTCCGATCCCAGAATCACGGTCTCTGCCGTTGGTGGAACTTCAGCAAACATTCTCAGTTCCGCCCACACCGCCATCACCATTCCGCCAACGGATACGCACTACGGCGCAAACGGCGATTACCTGAACTGTCTCCATTATTTTTTCAGCTCGGCAAAATCCGAGGAATGCCGCACCGGCGAAAACATCCCCTATGGCGAGATCACTCGCCACCACCTGGCCAAAGGAACCATGCGCCGCTTGACCTGGAACCCGAAATACCGGGAAATGCTCGCCGGGATCGACGATTTTCTTACGAATCTACCGGACGGAAGAGTGAAGAGTGAAGAGTGAAGAGTGAAGAGTGAAGAGTGAAGAGTGAAGAGTGAAGAGTGAAGAGTGAAGAGTGAAGAGTGAAGAGTGAAGAGTGAAGAGTGAAGAGTGAAGAGTGAAGAGTGAAGAGTGAA